>JBLIIR010000038.1:0-12199 GCA_047635255.1 Porticoccus sp.
GAATCCATTACCGTACTGCTTGTGTAGACTTGTAATACATAGAGCTAATTTATTCATAGTTTAATATTCGATTTTTAACTGCGACTTGAGGTTTAATTATAAATAGTTGACTGCATAAGAACATTTAACAGACCAAGAAAGTACCTTAGGGTTTAATTAAAAAGATCCACCTAGTATGCGCAAAAAAGAACAGCTATCAAAGCATGGGGCAAAAAAAAGTGTAATACCTAATTTGATATTACACTTCTTAATTGGAGCGGGAAACCGGGTTCGAACCGGCGACCTCAACCTTGGCAAGGTTGCGCTCTACCAACTGAGCTATTCCCGCGCTTTCTTTGCCATAAAAAACAAAGTAACGAAAAATGGCGTCCCGTAGGGGAGTCGAACCCCTGTTACCGCCGTGAAAGGGCGGTGTCCTAGGCCTCTAGACGAACGGGACCAAACTTTCCCCATAAAGACAGCATGCCTTCTTTAAAAAAAGAGAGGCGCGCATTCTATGAAGCAGGCTCTATGCTGTCAAGCCCACTCTTTAACTTAATCTAAGTTGAAAAAAAATATGCAAACTTAAACGTAATCTATTTTTACGTTTTGACTAAATTAAGAGAAAGAGAATTTATGCAATATCGCAAACCTGTTGGTTTTGGCCCATCTGTAAACACGTGACCCAGATGAGCCCCGCAATTAGCGCATAGTGCTTCTGTGCGAACCATTCCATGACTATGGTCTGAGTTTTCATCAACCGCATGCTTATCAATTACATCAAAAAAACTGGGCCATCCAGAACCAGAATTATACTTTTTTTCAGAATGGAACAAAGGCTTGCTACAACAACAACATGTATAAATTCCTGCAGCTTTTTCATTATTGAGTTGCCCAGAAAAAGCTCGCTCTGTTCCTTTTTCCCAGCAAATATTAAATTCCTCAGAAGTCAGCTTTTTTTGCCAGATTTCTTTACTAATATTTTTGTCGCTCATAACATCTATCTCCTACTTTTCTTAGCTATAGAATCAATTTGATATACAATAGACGAATTATCATCACTCGACAGCTTTCAGTAAAATTTATATGCAGCCTATTAAGAAATCAAGCAAACTAAACAATGTCTGTTACGATATTCGCGGTCCAATTCATGATCATGCCAATCGTCTAGAAGAAGATGGGCATCGTATTCTCAAATTAAATATCGGCAACCCTAGCGCTTTCGGTTTTGAAGCGCCGGATGAAATTATACAGGATGTCATTCACAATTTAGCAAAATCTCAGGGCTACTGTCACTCAAAAGGCATATATAGTGCTAGGAAGGCTGTAATGCAACGCTGTCAAATCATGGGCATTTCTCATGTCGAAATTGATGATGTTTTTTTAGGGAACGGTGTCAGCGAGCTGATAGTGATGGCAATGCAGGCCTTGCTGAACAACGATGATGAGATTCTTATTCCTGCCCCAGACTACCCTTTATGGACAGCAGCTGTAACACTGGCTGGAGGCAAGGCTGTTCACTACCTGTGCGATGAAACAGAAGATTGGCAACCAAATATTGACGACATGGCCAGTAAAATTACAGCAAAAACTCGAGGTATCGTTGTAATAAATCCAAATAATCCAACGGGAGCGGTCTACAGTGAGTCCGTTTTACGACAAATAATTTCACTGGCTCGGAAACACCAACTAATAATCTACTCCGATGAAATTTATGACCGTATTTTATTTGATGAAGCAAAACATATTCCGCTTGCTAGCTTGGCGAATGACGTACTATGTATTACGTTAAATGGTTTATCTAAAACCTATAGGCTGGCAGGTTTTCGTTCTGGTTGGTTAGTGGTAAGCGGAGCTAAAGATATCGCTCAAAGCTACATAGAAGGCCTTGAGATGCTCTCTTCTGTTAGGCTATGCGCCAATGTGCCCGCAATGTATGCCATACAAACTGCCTTAGGCGGCTATCAAAGCATCAATGATCTGACCTGTCCTGGTGGAAGATTGCTACTTCAGCGAGACAAGGCATGGTCATTGCTCAATGAAATACCAGGGGTAAGTTGTGTAAAACCAAAAGCCGCCATGTACTTATTTCCGCGTCTTGACCCCAAAATATACCCAATAGTCGATGATGAGAAATTTGTCTTGGATTTACTATTAGAGCAAAAAATTCTTTTGGTTCAAGGCACAGCATTTAACTGGCCGAATCCTGATCATTTTCGTATTGTTTTTTTACCCAGAGAGGACGATATAGTCGAAGCTATTGGCAGGCTATCCAAGTTTCTTCTAGATTACCGCATCAAGCATGGCACTAATTGAAAACTGATTCGACATAACAATTGATTAAACAAAACTGCTAAGCGGACTTGAACCCGAGTATTGATAAACTTTTAGCTAGAAGTTCATCGCTATTTTTTGCCAAACAGTAGTGATGGAACTCAAATCTTTGCGGGCAGTCTTTCCTCAAACGATCAAACTCCTGTGGATGGCCGACCTCTTTTTTGAGCAAAGACTCTCTCATCAGATGATCTATTTTTTTTACATCAAAAGTTTCTAGCACGGCGTCCGCAAAAGAATTAGACGTCAATTCAAAAATTTCACCCCTAGTAATTGGAATTGGAGCGTCAAACCCATAGCTAGAACAAAAAGCATCAAAAATCATTTGAGTGCCCTTAATTTTTCCATCATAACTATAACCTGCTATATGCGGAGAGCATATATCGACCAGCTCCAGCAACTCCAATGAAATGTCGGGCTCACCTTCCCATACATCAAGCGCCAACTGCCAAGACTTTTCCGAAAAACAGCGCAGTACTGACTGGTTATCTAAAACAGCACCCCTGCTAGTATTAATCAATAAAACGTTTGGCATAAGATTACACAAAACTTGTTCATTGAATAAATGGTAGGTGGGATAAGAGCCGAAGTCCGTCAAAGGTACATGAAGAGACAAAATATCTGATTCTAAGACTGCCTCAAAAGTAACCAGATGAGGATTGCTTTCTGCCGTAAGGAAAGGATCATAACAGCGGCATTTCACTCCCAGGGCGCGCAAAGTTTTATACAGTTTTCCCCCAATAGTGCCACACCCAATGATCCCGACAGTTTGCTCCATCCAGTTAGAGCGAAGAGTGCTCAAAACTGAAAGAACATACTGCACTACTGCGCTGGCATTACATCCAGGGGCATTGGCAAACTTAATGCCTTTGTGTTGAAGATAACTTTGATCTATATGATCAGCCCCGATAGTTGACGATCCGACAAATCTCACCTTGCTGCCCCCTAAAAGGCTTTCGTTTACTTGTGTCACTGACCTGACCAGTAACACATCAGCTTGCTGCACATCATCAGCTGTAATATCACGTCCAGGAAGCGTTATTATCTCACCATAAGGTGAAAATAACTCTTGGACTAAAGGCATATTATCATCGGCTATAATCTTCATTGAGCGCCATCCTTTCTTGCAAATCTTATTATAACGACTTAATTTCAAGAAAACTGATAGAGGGAAGAACTAAATGGTTGTGTTTTAAAAAAATGCGACAAAGCCTTTGCGAATAAGAGCCCTCGTTCTGGCATAGGTTTCCGACACCAGATATGAGCCTGCTCAAGAACTGATTGTAAAAAATAATGGCTAGTATCAATTTCGCCCAACAGATTATCAGTACTGACAATGAATGAGTGTGACGCAGCAACAGAAAAAATCCACTCTAACGCCTGAGGTCGAACCTCAACTTTCTCAAATATTTTTTGCTGAGCCCCTGATCTTCCATCTGGGTGATACCAATATCCATAATCTATTAAATTTCGTCTTTTTTCACCAGCAAGACACCAATGAGCAACTTCATGTAAAGCACTAGAAATGTAGTCTTGGCAAAAAATAAGTCTATTGTGCTTACAGTTAGAGCTTGCCGGCAGATAAAGCGGTTCGTCTGCCCCGCCCTCCAGATGAGTATTAAAAGAATCAAAAAATAAGCCATTAAAAATAGCAGTTAATTCCTCTACTTTTAATTTTCTTGGAATTTTTATAGCCCGAGGAGCACTTATATCAGATATCAATGTATGGTCACCCTTCCTGCTAAAAAGTAGCATCATACTACCCAATGGGGAGACAGGAAATATAGAATTTACACGCTAGCATGAGACTTTCTAAAAAATTACACTATATGTTGTACTTTTATCTTATCAGTAGTACCTTATATTGTGTGTTGGGTATATAATCAGCACACCATAATCATTGCTATGGAAAAATAATTTTCTTGTTGCCATTGCCTTATCATTAGACAGTATTGAGGAAGCATTATGACCACCTCAACATCCAACAACAATCATAACAAAGATAATGTTATTGATATCTTTACTCAAAAACTTTATTCATCATCTTGCAATCGCCGCATTATACGCCTTGCACCAGAACTTGATGGCCTTGAAATGATTTATTCGAATGAGGCGAGCCCCGAAAAGTTATTTAGCGTCAAGATTCTCTGTTGGGCCCTGAGGGCTGATGGTGAAGTTGTTGGCTTAATCCCTTGGCTGGACGAGATAGTATCTTGCCCTCTGATAAGCGACCCCGTTAACGGTTACTGGGAAGGCTATTTTGATCCAGGCAGCGATGAGATTTTTCATGAGGCTCCTATTCACAAAATTATAGAGCTAGAGACTGCTGCTGAATACTATGAAAGGGATTCTCAAACTGGTGAAGATATAGTGCAGGAAATACCTGACATAATCGGCACACATGCTGTTCTTTCAAGTGATGGTTTTAAAAATTTAACGCTAAAAGAAGTAGTGAGCTGGAGGTTATTAAGTAGTGGCGCCATAGAATGCATGCTCATAGATGATGCAAAAGTTGTCAATACGCCAGTTTTGCCTGGTGATGACTGCCTTTATCCTTGCAAAACAGAAGAAGCATTTCGGTACTTCTTTCAGCACCATATTGCAAATAAGATTAAGGCGCGTGATCCTGAAGCCCTTGAGGCTATTGCAATGCTTGTTGACTCTATAGTTAGTCAAAATTAATGGGGCTCCATCCATTCTAATTTACACTTTTTGGGTAATTTTTATAAAATCATTTTTGCTCAGAAGGTTGCAGGTTTCTGTCTCTTGATCAAATGTTAGGATGATGTCACCTTGTGATATTTTTATTCTTGCATGCTCAATCTTTTCCTTTAAGCTAATTTCTCTGTCCCCGTAATCAGTTCCATCCCTGTGAATAAATTCCTCTATAACAGATGTAAGTAAATCTGCTGGAAGTTTATGCGATGGTATCTCAATCATTTTCTGCTACCCCCCTTATACCAATACATGAAACTACACTTATACTGATACAGTCTAGTATCAATATCGCTCATTCTAATTATATGCACTATAATACATGCGTATAGCTACAGGTCTTACAATGAATCAATATCTCACACTCACTATAATTTCTGATGATCGTCCTGGTATTATCGAAAAAGTTGCAACAGTAGTTGCATCTCATGGTGGGAGCTGGCTCGAAAGCAACATGTCTAGATTGGCTGGGAAGTTTGCTGGGATACTTCTGGTAAATGTCGAAACAAAGGAGCAACCAAAGCTACTACAAGAGCTTGGGGCACTTAGCACAGAAGGTATTAAGATTATAGCGGAACCAACTACCGAGAGTGATCAAGAACTAGGTGAGCATTTATTATTAACCTTGGTAGGTAACGATAGGCCCGGAATTATTGGCGAACTCTCATCAATACTGACTCGGCTTGATGTCAATGTAGAAGAGCTCTGTACAAATTGCGAGGATGCACCTATGAGTTCAGAAACTTTATTTAAAGCCTCTGCAGTCATTAGCTTTTTAAATTCGAGCATCCAAAGAGAAGAGCTTCGATATGAGCTAGAATCATTATCTGATGACTTAATAGTAGAGTTAGAGGTACTGATTGATTAACCTAGCCTTAAAGACTGCTACTGGCTACGTTAACCTAGCAAATTTTTCAAAATTGATCCCACCCCATAAGCCATAGCAGCAGCAATACCGCCAACAGCAACTGTTTCCATGCCAGAAAGTAACCAATGGTGTGATACAAATCTTCCTTTTAGTGCGCCCACCCAGAAAAATGCAATGCCTGTCATAAATGCAGCCCAGCCAAAGGCGTTACCAATAAGGCCAGGAGACACCCAGTTAGTGAGATAGGTTATTAGTGGAATAAAACCAACTAAACAAAAAGCACTAAAGGTTGCAAGGCCAGACTTTATAGGATCATGAGCCTGCAAAGACATCCCGTGCTCATCCTGAAGCATAATGTCTATCCAGGCTTCTTTGTCAGAAGTTATCACTTGAACCGCATCTTCCAGCAACTGTCCCTCAAACCCTTTCCTAGCAAAAATTTGCCTGACTTCTTCTTTCTCCCCTTCAGGGTGCCTATCTATTTCATCATGTTCCATCTGACGAATTTTGGTCCGATGCTGATTTTCTGCGCGAACCCCCAGAAAATTACTGGCAGCCATACTAAACCCGTCTGCTAGCAAGTTAGCTAAGCCCAGTATAATAATAACTTCTGCTGACATCCCTGCGCCGGCGACACCAGCGACAATAGCAAATGTTGTAACAGCCCCGTCCACTGACCCATATATGAACTCCTTAAGGTAGAAAGAATCTGGGCCTTCATCTAGTCTTTGCGCAATCAATTCTGGTCTATGGTGATCCCTGTAATGCTCTATACTGGCTTCCTTGCTGTGTTTATCCACAAATACCTCTGGTGTTTAATAAATGTCCATGATTTCGTATAATATAGCAATAAAGTTGGTGACATGGTCATTTTCTATTCAAGCCTCACAGCACCGCAGAAAAGTAACATGTATGCCACACTAATAACCACATGACTCCCCAAATCATGCTAAACATAGTTTTATTTGAACCTGAAATTCCGCCAAATACTGGTAACATTATCAGGCTCTCAGCCAATACAGGCTTTGCGCTTCATTTAATTGAGCCTCTGGGTTTTGAGCTAGACGATAAGCGTCTCAGGCGCGCAGGCCTAGACTATGCCGAATGGCAAGAGGCCAAAATACATTCCAGCTGGTTTGAGTTTATAAAGAATCAGACCCCTGAGCGAATATTTGCGATCAGCACAAAAGGTTCCACTTGTTATACCAGTGTAAAATTCAAAGCGGGGGATACTTTGGTATTTGGTCCAGAGACAAGAGGCCTAACACAAGAATTTCGCGAAGCTCTGCCGTTAGAACACATACTGCGTGTCCCTATGCAGCCAAAAAGTCGAAGTCTTAACTTATCCAATACTGTCGCATTGGTTGTTTACGAAGCATGGCGACAGTTAGATTTTCAAGGCGCTATCTAGTAAAAATTACCCAAAGAGGGAAAAGAACTATGACGAGTCCACGGAAGATTAGTCCGGCCATCGACAATAGTCACATGACTATCGGTTTATTTTACGGTACTTCGACCTGCTATACAGAAATGGTTGCTGAAAAAATAGCAGCCAACCTGAACAGATCAGATAACAATAAAGCTACAGTAGGGCTTTATAACATTACTGAGGAGTCTCTTTCGTCTATGGAATTGTATGACCATCTAATCATAGGAACACCCACCTGGGATTATGGTGAACTTCAGGAGGACTGGGAGAAGGTATGGAATGAAATTGATACTCTAAATATAAGTGATAAGACTGTCGCGCTATTTGGTCTAGGTGATCAAATAGGCCACCCGGAATGGTTCCTCGATGCTATGGGTTATTTGTGGGCAAAAATATATGCTCAAGGTGGCATAACTGTAGGTTATTGGCCTGTATCAGAATTTAAATTTAATCAATCCAAGGCTATGAATGCAAACCAGCAATATTTTGTCGGTCTGGCAATAGATGATAAAAATCAGTTCGAACTAACAGACAAAAGTATTTCCAGCTGGTGCGCACAAGTTTACAAGGAATTCCAACTAAAAACTAACCTCCATCAATCTATTAAAATTTAATCTTGCCTGAGCAAGCGACCATGCATCCCAAAAAAATTACTGCACTTGAAGCAGAACTCACCTGGAGTAACAGCATAAGTGCTACCTCTTTGTTATTTGATAGCCTATATTTTGATGGCTATGCTGGTATCAAGAAAATCCGACATACCTTTTTAGAGCAGAGCCCCCTCACAGCCCAATGGAAATCACACAATAAAGATTTATTCTCTATCGGTGAAACAGGATTTGGGGCTGGATTAAATTTCCTAATAACGGCAAAAGCATGGCTGGAATATTGTGATACGCAAAAAAATAAAAAAATCCTTCATTTTGTCTCTGTGGAAAAATTCCCTTTATCAAAAGAAGACTTAAAGCGAATTTTATCCTTAGTACCGGAACTTTCTGAATTAGGGCAAGAGCTACTTGACGTCTATCCACCTCCAATTTATGGAATCCATAAACTATACCTGGCAAAGAAGCGCATAATCTTAACCCTCATGTATGGTGACGGATACGATATGTTTTCATCGATCAAAAATAGCGATCACCCATTTTTTGAACGGCAAAATAATCCTGTTTTCGATACATGGTTTTTAGATGGATTCTCTCCCACTAAAAATAAACACATGTGGTCAATTAAGCTCCTCAAGGTAATCGCCGATCTGAGCCGGCCGGGTACTACTATTATCGCCTCTACCACGGAAGAAATTATAAGGCAGAGGCTAGAAAAAGTTGGTTTTTCTATCGGAATCACACCGAAGCTTAATTGTATAAATAATGCACTTGTGGGAATATTTAAAAGTCCCATCTTGCTACATATATCCAAAGAAAGTTGGGTTCCTTCTCGGTTTCATTCACCACATAAAGCTCCTTGGTATCTAACACCGGAGGCAAAAAAACCAAAAACAGCTATCGTTATAGGTGGAGGGATTGCAGGCTGCTCTACGGCTCGATCATTAGCAGAGCGAGGAATTTCTGTAGTACTGATAGAGCGTCATGAAAAAACAGGGCAAGAGGCCTCTGGAAACCCACAAGGGATTCTTTACTCTAAGCTTTCTTCAAGTATTTCACAGATTTCTCGTTTTGGAGTCACAGCCTTACTTGCCGCTAGCAGGTACTACAATAATCTCCTCGATGGCGACGTAAGCCACTATTTAGGAGATAGATGCGGGGTATTGATTTTACCAAAATCGACCCATGATAAGAAAAATTTTGAGGAAATAGCCTCTTTATTTCCTAGTAGCTTTGTTCAGCTACTTAAAGATAGGGATCTTGATCGACAAGCTGGGCTGCCTTTAGTGAACAGACTCGGATTATTTTTCCCTAAACTTGGATGGATATGCCCCCCAGAAGCATGCGAGTCGCTCATACAACACCCGTTGATTACAGTCCACAAAGCAGAAGTTAAGGAAATTAACCTAAGAGATAAATCAGAAGAGAGCTGCCAGTCCTGGAGCGCACTGGATCACGAAAACAGAGTCATAGCATCTGCTCCAGTCATGATTATTGCTTGCGCATTCAACAGTAGTAAATTTAATCAGACAGCTCATCTCCCTATAAATAAGGTTCGGGGGCAAACTACAATGATGCCCCCAACGATAAGAAGCTTGCCGCTTAAAACTATTCTCTGTGGTAAAGGTTATATGCTTCCAGTGCTAGATGGAACGCATACCCTGGGAGCAACTTACAATTTAAATGAAAATGAAACAGATACTCGAATAGAAGACCACAAAGCCAACATTAATCAACTAGAAATAATAGATCCTGCATTAGTGCAAAATTTTAAAGAAATCGATGTAACTACACTTAATGGCAGAGCCTCATTTCGATGTACTACGCCTGATTTTTTACCTATTGCGGGACCGGCACCTAAACTCAATGACTATATGATAAATTACAAATTGATGAGGGAAGCAGGACGCGCGCATATACCTATCCCAGGATCCTGCTGGGAAGGATTGTACCTAAACATCGGTCATGGATCACGAGGGCTAAGCTATGCCCCAATATGTGCCGATCTTGTTGCCAGTCAAATATGTGGAGAGGTTCCACCCTTAGAGCTAGATTTACGGCAAGCAATACATCCAGGTCGCTTTATTATTCGAGATATAAAAAAAGGTAAGCTATAGAATTACTTTTTCTCAAAAAAATTCTAGCTTGCCGTCTCTTTTTAAAATAGCTAGACAGCGTCTCCACATGTAGAATGTTTTCTATGTAGAATGCTTTCTATGTTCAATACACCCAATTATTTAGGTCTTTTATGAATACACATGCGAGTCTAGCAATATGCACTGCCTTTGAGTTGTTGCGCAAAGAGCGCATTGATTCTCTTAATATCGAAGTATCTGAATATCGGCATAGTAAAACAGGCGCCCAACACATCCATATAGCAGCAGAAAATACCGAAAACGTATTCTTAGTGGCGCTCAGAACTGTACCCGCAGACTCTACTGGAATTGCTCATGTCTTAGAGCACACGGCACTATGCGGCAGTGAAAAATATCAAGTACGCGATCCATTTTTTATGATGGTGCGTCGATCTCTAAATACTTTTATGAATGCCTTTACTAGCTCTGACTGGACAGCATATCCATTTGCAAGTCAAAACAAGAAAGATTTCAACAACCTGCTAGACGTATACCTGGATGCCGTCTTCTTTTCTCGATTAGATGAATTAGATTTTGCACAAGAGGGTCATCGCATAGAATTTAAAGACCCAAATAATACTGAGTCAGAGCTTGTTTTTAAAGGCGTCGTGTTTAATGAGATGAAAGGTGCCATGAGCTCAATTACCTCTATTTTATGGCACACGCTTTGTAAATATCTTTACCCTACAACTACTTACCAATTTAACAGCGGCGGCGCTCCAGAGTGCATTCCAGATCTTACCCATGATCAATTAAAAGCCTTTTACAAAACTCACTACCATCCTTCTAATGCTATATTTATGACCTTTGGGGACATTCCTGTAGATGAACTACAGACTAACTTTGAAGATAAAGTACTGCATAGATTCGAGCCACTAGACATAAAAATTTCCGTCCCAGATGAAAAACGTTATTCTAAGCCTGTCGCCATTCAAGAAAACTACGCCTTCGATGGGGAAGAAGGCATAAAAAATAAGACTCATATTATAATAAGCTGGCTGCTTGGAAGTACTACTAATCTTGAAGAAAATATGGAGGCTCAGCTGCTGTCCAGCATTTTATTGGACAATAGCGCCTCGCCTCTACAGAAGGCTCTCGAGACCAACAACATAGGACTATCACCCTCCCCATTGTGCGGCCTTGATGACTCACAACGAGAACTTTGTTTCGTCTGCGGCATCGAAGGCAGCGAGCCAAAACATGCAGACGCACTAGAAGAGCTGGTGATGGGCGTATTGAGAGATGTGGCAGAGAATGGCGTGTCTAAAGAAGAAGCAGAAGCCTCGTTGCATCAACTGGAACTCGGTCAGCGTGAAATTGGCGGTGATGGCTACCCTTATGGCTTACAGCTTATATTGACGGCTCTAACAAATGCAACACATAGAGGCGACCCAATTGCCTTGTTGGATATTGACTCAACCCTGAAAAAACTACAACGTAACATTCAAAATCCTGATTATATCAAGCAGTTGGTTCGTCGGCTCCTTTTAGAGAATACCCATAGAGTCAGACTTACCTTGGTCCCCGACACCCAGTTATCAAAAAAGACAGAAGCCCTTGAAGCTGAACGTTTAGCTGCCATAAAAGACAACCTAGATGAAGCCGGCAAGCAAGCTGTGGTCAATAAATCGATGCAATTAAGTGAGCGCCAACAACAACAGGATGATGAATCAGTACTGCCCAAAGTTGGATTAAAGGACATTCCGAAAACAATGTCGCGCTCTATCGCTTCAAAAAAACATCAAGGATCACCACTGCTTAATATTTACAATACTGGAACTAATGGTCTTGTGTACCAGCAAGCAATTGTTCAACTGCCCAAGCTAACCGAGGAGCAGATCAATCTTCTGCCGATCTATAGCCATGGTCTTACTGAACTAGGTGTTGGTAATAAAAGCTATCTTGATACGCAACGCTGGCAATCTCAAATCAGCGGAGGGGTCAACGGATTTTTGAGCGCCAAGGGACTTCCTCATGATGCGCAATCATTATCAGGCCACTTAATTCTCTCAACTAAAGGTCTAGCAAAAAATCAATCAAAGTTGACGGACTTGATGCAAGCAACGATAGAGGAGCCAAGATTTGATGAATTACCCCGAATCCAAGAGTTAATTGCGCAAACTCAGGCACGACA
>JBLIIR010000039.1:0-11677 GCA_047635255.1 Porticoccus sp.
TTAACATGAAGAAAAGAGTGGCTTTAAGCAACCTGCACCATGGTATAAACATTCAGGCTAAATATGTTCAAGAATAAGAGACTCAGAAGACAACTCCGTTCCTTCAGTCTATTGTTGGCCTTGCTGATTTTCACAGCAGGATGCGGCAGCGGTGAAAATAACGTCACTGCTGGAAATAAAGATGGCATTTTACACTGGGGGAACGGCACTGACCCTCAGGAGCTGGATCCACATATTGTTACCGGCATTCCTGAACATCATATTCTGACCGCTCTGCTAGAAGGATTAGTTGCAAAAGACCCTAAAACATTAGAGCCAATTGCTGCAGTTGCAAAAGAATGGCATATTAGCGAAGATCGTAAAATTTATACATTCAAGTTACGGCATAACGCATTGTGGTCCAATGGGGACTCCCTTACAGCCCATGATTTTGTTTGGTCTTGGTGGCGCGCTTTGCAGCCAAAGCTAGGAAATCAATATGCCTACATGCTATTTCCTATTGCTAATTCTGAAGCTTACGCTAGAGGTGAGATAGACGATTTTTCTCAAGTTGGAGTGAAAGCTCTGGATGATTACACTCTCAAAATAACACTCACACATCCCACGCCATACTTTCTTCAACTATTAGATCACTACAGCATGTTTCCCTTGCATAGGGCTACCATTGAGAAATTTGGTAAAGCCCATGAACGTGGCACATTATGGACACGTCCGGGAAATTTTGTAGGCAATGGTCCGTTTCTATTAAAAGAATGGCGACTATTTCAATCTATCGATGTTATTAAAAATCCTTACTATTGGGATGTCGAAAATGTGGCTCTAAATGGTATAAGATTCCACCCAATAGAAAATGTGACAACAGAAGAAAGGATGTTTCGTTTGGGTCAGCTACACAAAACATCAAGTATCCCTATTGATAAAGTACAGGTTTATAAAAACAACAATCCAAACCTTCTGTACACTCACCCATACCTTGGCAACTATTTTTATCGATTTAATACCAAACTCCCTCATCTGAGCGATAAGCGTGTGCGACAAGCCTTAGCAATGAGCATTGACAGGAAGAAATTAACAGCAAGAGTAACAAAAGGCGGCGAATCTCCGGCTAGCACCTTTACTCCACCTGGCACACTTGGATATACCGCGAAATCTGGATTCAACTTTGACCCCGCTAAAGCTCGTGATCTTATGGCTCAGGCTGGCTATCCCAATGGAGAAGGATTTCCTGTGACTGAACTTTTATACAATACATCAGAAGGCCACAGGAAAATTGCCGTAGCTATTCAGCAAATGTGGAAGGTACACTTAGGCGTTAACATTATCCTAAGCAATCAAGACTGGAAGGTCTACTTAGATTCAGTCAATCACGGCAACTATGCGATAGCTAGAGCTGGATGGATTGGGGATTATGTTGACCCAAATACATTTCTCGATATGTGGGTTTCTGAAGGCGGCAATAACCATACGGGTTGGTCAAGCACTCAATATGACGATTTGATTACAAAGCAGGCCCCCATATCTTCAAACAAAGCAGAGAGATATCGCATCATGGCTAAAGCCGAAGCAATTCTACTTGAAGATATGCCCATACTTCCTATTTATATTTATAATAGTAAAAGCTTGGTGCACCCTAGTCTCAAGGGGCTTCAGCCAAATATTCTAAACTATGTACTTTATAAAAAACTTTCGCTTGATCCGTTGCTTAGCAAGGAAAAAGTAAACTAATGTTTCGTTTTATTTTAAGTAGACTGTTCCAGTCAATCCCTGTATTGCTGATAGTTATCGCCGCAACTTTTTTTCTGGTGAGGGCCGCCCCTGGAGGCCCATTCAGTGCTGAAAAATCAGTTCCGCCTGAGGTCGTTAAAGCCCTAGAAGCGCAATACAATCTAGATCAGCCTATTTGGCAGCAATACATTAGCTACATGAACGATCTAATTCATGGTGATTTTGGACCCTCTTTTCGCTATCCTGGGCGGACTGTAAATGAGCTGATCGCAGCCGGTTTGCCCGTTACTGCTGAATTGGCTTTTTATGCAATGTTGTTAGCTGTCATTATTGGTATCAGTGCAGGCGTATATGCTGGCCTTAGGCCAAACACAATACACGACTACCTGCCCATGTCAGTCGCTATGATTGGTATTTGCATGCCTTCATTTTTAATGGGCCCTCTTTTAGTGTTAGTTTTTGGCATTGAGCTTGAATGGCTCCCTGTTTCTGGCTGGGGGAGCACTCCAGGTGATAAAATATTACCTACTTTAACCCTAGGATTGGGCTATGCGGCTTTTATTGCGCGCCTAAGTCGAGGGGGAATGCTGGAAGTAATGACACAAGACTATATTCGTACAGCTAAAGCAAAAGGCTTATCTCCTACAGCTATCGTTCTAAAACACGCTCTGCGTGGCGGCCTGACCCCTGTGATCGCCTTTCTTGGACCTGCCTTTGCTGGGCTTCTAAGCGGTTCTTTTATTGTAGAAACCATTTATCAGATCCCAGGGCTCGGTCGATTTTATGTACAAGCTGCCTTTAATCGAGACTACACAATGATTTTAGGAACCACAGTCTTTTTTGCAGCGCTTATCATTTTCTTTAATTTGCTGTCAGATGTTATTGCTGTTTGGTGTAATCCAAAACTTCGCCATCAATATAGGTCGGATAGCTAGATGCCCAGACCAATTCAATATAACGAAAACCCTTTAACTCAAATTCCTCCATCTGCTGAAAAAAGCACTTCATTGTGGATGGATGGATGGATCCGTCTTAAAAAGAACACCCTAGCTATCGTCAGCCTAGCCATTTTAATTCTGTTTTGCGCTATTGCGCTTCTTACACCAATTATTGCTCCCTACGGTTACGAGGAACAAGATCTTCTATTGGGCGCCGCAGGCCCTTCTCTAGCGCACCCATTGGGTACTGATATTTTTGGTCGAGACATGTTGACCCGAATAATGTACGGAAGTCGAATTTCTCTTGCTGTTGGCTTCTTAGCTAGCTCTGTAGCAGTTTTTATTGGAGTTTTTTGGGGGGCTATTGCGGGATATTCCGGGGGTCGTATTGATGTAGCCATGATGAGACTGGTAGACATTCTTTATGCCTTGCCTTTTATGATTTTTATAGTATTGCTTATGGTCGTCTTTGGTAGAAACATATTGCTTTTATTTTTGGCTATTGGAGCCGTAGAGTGGCTCACAATGGCTCGCATTGTCCGTGGACAAGTGCTAGCACTAAAGCAACAGCAGTTCATCGAAGCCGCTTTGTCGCTTGGGTTGCCTCATTGGACAATTATCCGCCGACACTTAATTCCGAATATTCTTAGCCCTGTTATTGTCTACACAACCCTAACCATACCCAGTGTAATGCTGCTGGAAGCTTTTTTAAGCTTTCTTGGTTTAGGAATACAGCCTCCTGAGAGCTCATGGGGGCTACTAATCTCTTATGGTGTAGAAAGTATGGAAGAATATCCGTGGCTTATTTTCTTTCCTGGTCTATTTTTATCGATAACGCTATTTGCGCTAAATTTTCTAGGGGACGGCCTAAGAGATGCACTGGATCCTAGGGCATCAAAGGACTAAAACTACTAGATAATAAAAATTATAGTTATTTCTATAAAGTTTATTTAAATTACTAATAAATAAAAGATATATATTGAAAATATGGCATTACTTTCGGTTGAAAATTTAACTATCCGCTTCCACACCCGCAACGGTGTTATTAAAGCGGTTGAGAATATTAGTTTTAGCGTAAATCGTGGAGAAACGCTAGCAATCGTTGGTGAATCCGGATCGGGAAAATCTGTTGCCTGTTATGGCCTGCTTGGGCTTGTTCCCAGGCCACCTGGAAAAATAGAGTCAGGTGCCGCCTACTTTAACGGCATAGACTTAATTCAAGCCAAAGAACAGGATCTTCAAAAAATTCGCGGGAATGATATAGCTGTTATTTTTCAAGACCCAATGACAAGCCTTAACCCCTACCTAACAATAGGTAAGCAGCTTACCGAGCCCTTAACAACCCATAAGGGTAAATCACGCAGTGAAGCAATCGTAATGGCTATTAAAATGCTTTGCGAGGTTGGAATCGAAGATCCGGAACAAAAAATACACAGCTACCCTCATGAATTTTCTGGAGGGATGCAACAGCGGGTGATGATTGCCATGGCTTTAATGGCCAAACCGAAACTGCTTATATGTGACGAACCAACCACTGCGTTAGATGTCACTACTCAGGCGCAGATTCTCACTTTAATTAAAGAACTTCAAAAAAAATATGGTATTGCTGTGATTTTTATCAGCCATGATCTCGGTGTTGTAGCTGGCATAGCTGATAAAGTTGCCGTCATGAAAGAAGGGCTAATTGTAGAGGAAGGGAGCACCGAAGACATTTTCTACAATGCTAAAAATGCCTACACAAAAAAGCTACTGTCATCTATTCCTTGCGGAGAAAAACAACTAGCACTCTGCGATGAAAATACGATTTTTCTGAGAGTTAACAATTTAAAGGTATTTTTTCGTAAATCTAACCCCTACAACCCCTGGTCTTTTGCCAGCATACTCTCTGTGAAAGACAAAAAACCAAAGGCTGTCAAAGCGGTTAATGACGTCTCTTTTGAGATAAGGCGCGGTGAAATACTCGGGTTGGTTGGGGAGTCCGGCTCAGGTAAGTCGACATTAGGTCGAGCAATACTGCAGCTTACGCCTACAGTGGGCGGAAATGTCATCTTTGATGATGTGGACCTTACCCTATTGCTTTCTAGCAAGAAGATGTCTATGCGTAAGCGCATGCAAATGATATTCCAGGACCCCTACTCTTCGTTAAACCCTAGGATGAGCGTGTATGACACGTTAGCGGAGCCATTACTCTATCATCGACTGGTATCGCGCAAGGATGCGGAAAAAGAGGTTTTAAGGTTGATGGATGATGTGGGGTTGGCGAGATCTGCCGCTAGAAAATACCCTCATGAGTTTTCTGGCGGACAGCGCCAGCGTATTGCTATAGGCCGCGCTATCTCAACTAAGCCAGAATTTATAGTTGCCGATGAGCCCGTTTCAGCCCTTGACGTAACGGTACAGGCGAAAATTCTCGAATTAATTTTGTTTTTGGTTGATAAACACAACCTAACTATGATGTTTATTTCCCACGATCTTTCGGTGGTTCGCTACATAGCGGATCGTATTGCAGTGATACGTCATGGGAAGCTAGTGGAGATGAAATCTACCGCTGATATTTTCAAAACCCCATCTCAGGAGTACACCAAGCAGTTAATTGCAGCAATCCCGCTTGCAGACCCTATAAAAGAAAAAGAAAGGCAGCTTATTGCAGCAACCAAAATGAAGCTTATGACCCGCGAATCAACCTGACCCTGAAAGACCGCCCTTTTAGCTTCCCGGCACCTAGCTTATGCAAAGCAACCTTGTATACGTCAGAGCTAACTGCAACAAAAGACCAGTTGTCTGCAATATTGATCTTTCCTACCTGAAAACCATTAACCCCATTCTCTCCTGTTAAAGCTCCAAGAATATCGCCAGCACGTATTTTTTGTTTTTTCCCGCCATCAATCTGCAGGGTTTCCATTGGCGCCCTAGGTGGATTTTTTCCCAGAGTCTTAGTTTCCGGTAATTTTTCAGGGAAAATAATTAGACTTAAATATGCCTCTAAAAGATTAACTCTATAGCGCTCTTTTTCGCTAAAAAAGCTGTATGCGTTGCCAGCATTGCCTGCGCGACCCGTTCGACCAACACGATGAATATGCACTTCTACGTCTCGTGCAAGTCTGTAGTTTATAACTGCAGCAAGAGCTTCAATATCTAGCCCCCTGGCAGCTACATCAGTAGCAACAAGAATAGAGGCACTTTTGTTGGCAAAGCGGATCAGGGTTTGATCTCTGTCCTTTTGTTCCATATCTCCATGCAAAGCCACCGAACTAAATCCAAAAATTTCGAGCTGATCAGCAACCTCCTGGGTTTCTTTCTTAGTTTCACAAAAGACGATGGCTGATTCTGGGCGATTTTCAAGAAGCAATAAACGCAATGCTGCCAACCGATCCGCCTCATCATTTATTTTATAGAAATGTTGCTTTATGGTACTTTTTTCTTCGGAGGCTGCGATTCGCACAATAACTGGATTGGACATTATGCGCGAGGAAATAGACTGAATTTCGTCTGGATATGTGGCGCTAAAAAGCAACGTTTGGCGTTTTTTTGGAAGTTGATCTATTATGGCATCAAGTGAGGGCTGAAAACCCATATCTAGCATACGGTCCGCCTCATCAAGCACCAGCATAGTTACGCTATTCAGACTTAGAGTTGCCTTATTTAGATGCTCGAGTATTCGTCCTGGTGTGCCAACAACAATATGAGCCCCATGTTCCAAAGAGCCAACCTGCGGACCAAATGGCGTTCCGCCACAGAGGGTCAACACTTTAATATTGTGAATTGTGCGCCCAAGTTTCCGTATTTCGTTAGCGACCTGGTCTGCCAGCTCACGAGTCGGGCAAAGGACTATTGCCTGTATGCGGAAATTTTTTACATCAAGTCTACTTAAGAGACCCAATGAAAATGCAGCTGTTTTTCCTGAACCAGTAATACCCTGACCGATAAGATCTAGGCCTTTCAAGATATCAGGCAAGCTTTTAGCTTGTATGGGCGTCATTGCAACATAACCCAAAGAAGAGATATTTTTAATTAAATTTTCATTTAAGTTAAGAGAGAGAAAACTTGTATCGCTCAAGGTATTCTTCCGTTAATTGTATTAGCAGTCAGCTCCCGATCAGTTGGTCGGGAGAATAAAAGTTAAAAACTATTATAAAAGCAACAAGGAAGCTAATAGTAAAAAAATCCCAGCAGTTAAGAACTCGCTGGGATTCAGTATTTTCTATACTAAAGAATATCTTAAGAATTATTCTTCCTGTGAAAGAAGCCACATAGTGTGCTCTACACTGCCTTCCTCTATACCTTCTGGTATTTCACGCAACTTAGGATTTTCAATAACACCCTCAAGCTCTCTATTCTTCATTACCTCACCTTTCTCGTTAACATACTCGCCAGGCTTCAAGTTTTTTGAAATAGCGAATGCTGGAGCTGGTGCAGTTGAAGGATCAGACGAACTACCAAATTTTTCTGTATTGAATTTGCTGATATTATCATTTTTTACTTCAGCCGCTTCTGGTGCAGCGGCTTCTTCTGAATTTTCAGCACATGCGACTAAACCTAAAACTAGGACAGACACACCAAGTAACTTAATAAAATTCATGCTCGTATTCCTCTTGAAAATTTACTTCAAAAATAAACCAAGGCAGTCAGAAAATAAAATCCTCTAACTGTCTATTAACCCAAAAACCCACAATGACATTAAACAGTTCTTAGCAACTTTAAATCATTGTTGACAATCATTGAACGCCGATTTTAATGACCTTTACTCAATAAATCTATAGGCAGAAGCCACCTTTATTGGAATTTGAACTAATATTATTGAATATATAAAATATAACTATATATATCAATATTTTATAAAAATTATCCCTTGAATTTTTTTATTAAACTGAAAGGCTTAAACGCTTTTAACCCCCGTACCCTTTAGCCCGCAGTATCCATTAGGATTTTTCGCTAAATATTGCTGGTGATGTTTTTCTGCATAATAAAAGATCGTGCTTGATAATATCTCTGTCGTTATGGCCGGATACCCTGACTGCTTTAAGTTTTCCTGATAAGCATTTTTACTGCTTAATGCTAAATTTAGTTGTTCACTTGTGTAACAATAAATCACAGAACGGTACTGTGTTCCTTGGTCACTCCCTTGCCGCATACCTTCGGTAGGGTTATGCGATTCCCAAAAAATATTAAGTACCTCTTGCAAAGTTATCTGCGCGAAATCAAATACAACTTTTACTACCTCCGCATGTCCAGTTAAACCAGAGCAAACTTCTTCATAGGTTGGATTTTCAGTATAGCCACCGGCATACCCTGCGACTGTTGTATATACTCCTGGCTGAGACCAGAACCTTCTTTCGGCCCCCCAAAAGCAACCCAAGCCTAAGATGATCTCATGAAAACCAT
Source organism: Porticoccus sp. (assembly GCA_047635255.1). Classification (GTDB taxonomy): domain Bacteria; phylum Pseudomonadota; class Gammaproteobacteria; order Pseudomonadales; family Porticoccaceae; genus Porticoccus. The sequence goes on from JBLIIR010000039.1 coordinate 8,046, forward strand.
TTGGAAAAGGTGGGGTCAAAGTGCGCCCATGAATGCAATGAGTGTAATTACTGGCTTCCTTCTGTCCTTGTCCTGGTAATGCATTTTCTGCATCAATTACTTCATTCTTAACTGAATGGCCAGACATACCCAACCTCAATCCGTCTAATATCTGTAAAAAATTAATTTCTTACTCGTTCTTTATATGCTAGCTTACACTAAGTAAGTTATCAAATAACTGCAGTTTCATGTAATGACTCAGCGAGAATTTTTATGATTGAATTATATACTGCAGCGACCCCCAATGGTCATAAAATCAGTATTGCGCTAGAAGAGCTTGGCCTCACATACAAGCTTAATGAGTTGAGCTTGAGCAAGAATCAGCAAAAAGAACCCGAGTATTTGAAGCTTAACCCAAATGGTAGAATTCCGACTATTGTCGATCATGATAATAATCATTTCACAGTTTTTGAATCCGGAGCTATTCTAATTTATTTGGCTGAAAAAACAGGTCGGCTGCTACCTAATGATCCTGATGAGCGGTCACGTGTTTTGCAATGGTTGATGTTTCAAATGGGGGGCATAGGGCCAATGATGGGGCAGGCAAATGTATTTTTTCGATATTGGCACGAAACTTACCAGCCTGCTATTGATCGCTATCAGAGCGAAATAAGACGCTTATTTGGGGTACTGGATACCCACCTAAAGGGAAGAAAATATCTTTCAGAAGAATTAAGCATAGCTGATATCTCAAGCTGGCCATGGGTGAGAATTCATGAGTGGTCTGGAGTTGAGATAGAAGACTTCCCTAGCCTATCTTCTTGGGTTAATCGGCTTGGTGAGCGCCCTGCTTTCATAAAAGGTATTAACAGTCCGCCTGCCGAGTACGAAGAGGATGCCAAAAAAGATGATTTTGTTAAGGGTGCGCAAAATATGCTCATAAAATGATTCACATATTTTGTTAGCCAAACTTACAGGGCGTTCAATCCTTGCAAAAGATCTTCCTTGAGATCATCAATATCTTCCAACCCAACAGCCACACGAATAAGATTATCTGTGATTCCTGCCTCTTCTTTTTGTTCTAAGCTTAGGCGCCCATGGGTCGTTGTGGCTGGATGAACTATCGTTGTTTTTGTGTCTCCAAGATTGGCAGTCAATGACATTAATTTCGTGCCATCAATGACTCTCCATGCCTCTTTTCTGCCCCCTTTAACCTTGAATGATAAGACACCACCAAAAGCAGTCTGTTGTCTAGAGGCCAACTTATGTCCTGGGTGGCTTTCAAGACCTGCATAAAAAACCCTCTCTACTTTTGGTTGCTCCTGAAGCCAAATCGCTAATTCCATGGCATTACTTGAATGAGCATGCATGCGTAGCTTCAGGGTTTCCAGTCCTTTAAGAAATACCCATGCATTAAATGGACTCATGGTAGGACCCGCTGTTCGGATAAAAGTTAAAACTTGATTTATGAGTTCTTCATTGCCGGCAACTATACCGCCGAGGCAGCGGCCTTGGCCATCTAGGTATTTTGTAGCTGAGTGGATAATCAAGTCGGCACCAAGTTTTAATGGTTGCTGTAATGCAGGAGTACAGAAGCAGTTATCTACCACCAATAATGCGTTATTTTTTCGGGCAATAGCGGCAACTGACTCTACATCAGCCACATCGCACAACGGGTTTGAAGGCGTTTCCAGATAAAGTATCCTAGTTTGTGGTCGCATAGCTTGATGCCACTGATCAAGATCAGTCAGCGAAACAAAGGTTGTTTCTATTCCGAAGCGAGATAAGTATTTATCTAGCAAAACAGTGGTTGCCCCAAAAACACTGCGAGAGCACACAATATGGTCGCCCGCCTTAAGAAAGGTCATACAGGTGCTCAAGATAGCCGCCATACCAGAAGAGGTGGCAACTGCTCTCTCAGCACACTCTAGTGCGGCAATTCTTTTTTCAAGAATACTTACTGTTGGATTTGTGTATCGTGAATAGACATTTCCTGACTGTTCGCCAGAAAATCTAGCAGCCGCTTCAGCGGAATCCGTAAAGACGTAACTAGAGGTTAGGAACAAAGGTTCTCCGTGCTCGCCTTCATGTGTTCTAACATGGCCAGCCCTAATAGCTAATGTGTCAAACTTAAAATCGGAAAGAGGATCATTGACATCATCTATATTCATTTATTTTTCTTCCAAAATTAGTCAATCTGCCATTTTTTACAAGATCAGTTTAATTAAAATTTTACTATGCATCTATGCCTGAATTATGCAAGCCAACAGACTGGTTGAGGTCTAATTCATTTTTATTTGAACCATTTTTTGCTGAATCATTTCTTTCGATATCTAATTTTTTAAGATAAGCCTGATCAATATCTCCGGTAACATAGTGGCCATCAAATACCGCGCAATCAAACTTTTTGATATCTAGATTACCTTCTTTGACGCTATCCACTAAATCATTTAGATCTTGGTATACTAAAAAATCAGCTCCAATAAGGAGGGAGACCTCTTCTTCAGTTCTATTATGGGCTATCAACTCTTGTGCGGACGGCATATCAATACCGTAGACGTTAGGATGGCGGACAGGAGGGGCTGACGATGCCATGTAAACTTTATTGGCGCCAGCATCTCTTGCCATTTCTATAATTTCTCTTGATGTTGTTCCGCGAACAATAGAATCATCAACGAGTAATACATTTTTACCTTCAAATTCAACCTTCACAGGATTTAGTTTCTGACGAACAGATTTTTTTCTTTCTTTTTGTCCCGGCATAATAAAGGTTCGGCCGATATAACGATTTTTCATGAAACCTTCACGAAATTTTACCCCTAGCTCCTCAGCAATTGCTTGAGCAGAAACACGACTTGTATCTGGGATTGGAATAATTACATCAATATCTTTATATATGGGTAATTTTTTTATCTTTTGCGCAAGCTTCTTGCCCATCCTCAATCGAGCTTGGTACACAGATGCCTTATCAATAACCGAATCAGGTCGAGCGAAGTAAACATGCTCAAAAATACATGGATTCAATTGAGGGTTTTTAACACATTGCTTTAAATGCAATCCTCCTTCTTGATCAACATATAAGGCTTCACCAGGATCCAGATCTCGAATAACGGTGTAGCCCAAAACATCCATAGCCACGCTTTCAGATGCGACCATGTATTCCATTCCTGTGCTTGTTTCGCGTTGGCCGTAAATAAGAGGGCGTATACCATGAGGATCCCTAAAGGCTACCATTCCGTAATTAGCTATCATTCCTACCACTGCATAGGCGCCGCGACACCGTTTATGAACGCGCCCAACGGCATCAAAAATGTCCTCTGTCGAAGGCTTGGTCATTTCTTGTGCAAGCAGTTCATGAGCAAATACATTGAGCAAGGCCTCAGAATCAGAGTCAGTGTTAATGTGGCGTAGATCGGTGCTGAAGAGCAGTGCCATTAATTCATCTGTATTTGTCAAATTACCATTATGAGCCATGCAAATTCCATACGGAGAATTTACATAAAAGGGTTGCGCAAGTGCCGGGCTAGAACTGCCGGCTGTTGGGTAACGGACATGACCAATGCCGATATTACCCTGCAGTTCGTTCATATGACGTGAGTGAAAGACATCTTTCACTAGCCCGACACCCTTTCTTTGATTAAATCGACCATTAT
>JBLIIR010000040.1:0-11557 GCA_047635255.1 Porticoccus sp.
TAATAGCACCCCAAAGCCATCACCTTTTCCATTAAGAGGCCGAGCTTCTTTTGGTCGCTTCGTGACTGCAGCTTTAGACTGCCTTTTTTTAGAATTTTTAACACCCTTTTTCTCAAGTTTCTTTTTCTTTGTACCGGCTACTTTCCCAGAATTTTTAAGATTTTTTGGGCCGCTATAGCTGGCTGCGAGCCCCTTAACTGTTCTTCGTTCAAAACGGATTTTCAGGTAGCGCTCGATGCTAGACATTTGATTCCAGTCGTTGGCCTCAATTAAGGTAATCGCCTTGCCTTTTTCTCCAGCACGACCGGTTCGCCCAATACGATGTATATGTTCATCTCCAGATAGCGCAAGGTTGAAATTGATCACTAACTCTACATTGTTAATGTCTAATCCGCGGGCTGCCAGATCGGTGGCAACAAGTATCTCTATACTGCCTTGACGGAATTTATGCATGATTTGTTTTCGGTCGCTTTGGGGTATCTCGCCGTGGATACAAGCAGATCGATATTTTTTAAAGCTCAATAAGTTGCTGAGTTGTTGGCACTGTATTCGGGTTTTACAGAAAATAAAGACTTTCTGTGCTTTTTCCTCATTGATCACCGCTTCAACCAACGCTTCTTTATGTTTTTTGTGGTCACACAAAATAATTTGTTGAATGATTTGTGGGGGGAGCTGTCGAGAGGGACCAACTTCTATAAATTTTGGATCCATAAAGGTTGCTTTGATCCGCCCAAGCTCTTTGTGGTGAAGTGTTGCTGAAAACAGTAAATTCTGCCTCTCTTGGCTACAGCTTGCTGCAATCGTATGCATGTCAATAGCAAAACCCATATCGAGCATTCGATCTGCTTCATCCAATACCAGAACCTCTAGATCATTAAGATCAGGCGTCCCTCTTTCAATATGTTCCACCAGCCTCCCTGGGGTTGCTATAAGAATTTCTGGGTTCTTTCTGAGAGTTGCCACCTGGTATTTAAATGCTTCCCCTCCAATGATGAGGCCGCATTTAATGTAAGTGAAAGATGCTAGTTGCTCTAGATAGTTTTTTGTTTGCAGTGCTAATTCTCGCGTGGGAAGCAAAATAAGAGCACGAGTACCAGACTTAGGGGCATCCTGCATCAAGATGCGCTGTAATATAGGTAGTAGAAATGCCGCAGTTTTTCCGCTACCCGTCTGCGCTGACACCATGAGGTCTTTACCTTCCAGTATTAGTGGAATTGCTTGTTCTTGAACACCCGTAGCCTCAGTTAAAGCCATTTTTTCCAAGGCTTTAAGCAGTTGTTTGTGTAGAAAAAGAGAGTGAAAAGGAGTCAATGGAACCTTCCTGAGCTAATGTGTCTGATTTATGGTTAAGTTGAAATAACTAGTAATTTCTTAATATTTAAGCGGACTATTTTTTTCTACGATTAATAAAGTCTAGAGTTATTGGGGTTATGTTTTTTATAGAAGAAAGCTTCCCCATCAGCTCTTCTCCCATTACCAATAGACAAGGGGTTAGAACAAGAGTTAGCAGGGTGGCAAATGTTAACCCTCCGGCAATTGCACTAGCCAGTTGTGTCCACCATTGTGTAGAGGGCGCACCAAAGCTAATACTGCGATCAACAAGGTCTATATTCATGGCTAGCACCATGGGCATTAACCCAAGGACGGTAGTGAAGGCCGTTAAAAATACAGGACGGAGTCTTCTTCGGCCGGTTTCTAGGGCAGCATCAATGGGATTAAAGCCATTTTTACGCATGCGATTATAGGTATCTATCAACACTATGTTGTTGTTAACTACAATACCGGCCAATGCGATAATACCTAGTCCAACCATGACTATTCCAAAGGGTTGCGCTGTTATGAGGAGCCCTAAAAGCACTCCTGTGGTAGAAAAAACGATAGCAGATAACACTAGAAGCGCTTGGTAAATAGAGTTGAACTGGGTAACCAAAACTAAAGCCATTAGTATTAATGCGGTCAAGAAAGCACCAAGAAGAAATTGCATGGCTTCCCGTTTTTCTTTGTCCTCCCCTTTGAAATGGATGTATACCTGAGGATCCGGGTTTGTAGATTTTAAAATTTTCACCAGTGCTTTGAGTTGCGTATCTGGCAGCACATCTTCAGCAACATCGGCTTTTAATGTAATAGTTCGATGCGCGTTAACTCGAGTGATGGAGCCACTCTTGGGAGCTGGCTGTATAGTTACAAAATTTCTGATGGGAATCATCCCGGCCGCTGTGGAGATACGTAATTGATCTAATTGGCCTAAATGACGATCACTGGCGGGGAATCTAACCATAACATCCACCTCATCATCGTTGTCATCTGGACGATAATCCGTCACTTTTATGCCTGAGGTAAGCATTTTTATTGACTGACCAAGTGTTGCTATATCTGCGCCATAACGAGCAGCTAAAGCCCTATCAACTTCAATCTGCCATTCAATTCCTGGCAGGGGTAAATTATCCTCAATATCCACATAGCCGCCCTGATCCTCCATAAGTTGACGAATTTTTTTTACAGCAGGTGGTACTCGAGAAAAATCATAAGCATTAAATTCAAGATGTATTGGCTTGCCTGCTCCTGGACCATCTTTGGATTTACGAAATTCAAGTTTAATGCCTGGAATACCCGAAGTCAGTTCTCGCATTTCATTGAAAATCTCTACAGCAGGCCGCCTTTTATCCCAATTTATAAATTCTAGTTGAATGGTTCCAATGACATCCGCTGAAGTATCTTTTCGATTCTCTTTGTTGAATGAGCGAGCATACACTGAACGTATTTCTTTCATGTCTGATATTCGATCCTCTACTTTTCTGACAATCTTATCTTTTTCGTATATTGAAAGATCGCCTCTAGCTTGGATTTGGATTAAACCAAATTCAGGCTCAACTTCAGGAAAGAACTCGAGGCCTTTGCTCAAGAATCCATATAAAATAAAAACACTTGTCATTACAGTAAGAGATACTCCTAGGGTTTTTGCCGGCATTTTCAAAAGTTTCCCCAGAAACTGGATATATTTTTCTGTGATAGGCCCACTGGCTACCTGGCTCGGTATTTTATTTTTTTGGTTAATAGCTGTACCCAGCACAGGAATAAAAACTAATGCCATGGATAGAGAGGCAATTAAAGCAATGATTACTGTGATGGGGAGAAATTTCATAAATTCTCCCACCATACCAGGCCAAACAAGCAGCGGCATAAAAACTGCCAGAGTAGTGATAGTCGAGGTGGTTATTGGCCAAGCCATTCGTTTCGCTGCAGAGAGGTAGGCTTCTTGCGGCAGCATTCCTTCATTCATTCGCCTGTCAGCTAGCTCAACTACAATGATTGCACCATCAACTAACATACCAACCACAAGGATGAGGCTAAATAGGACTACAATGTTAAGAGTGTAGCCGAGGGTATTTAATACAAGTATTGCTGCAAGAAAGGAGCTTGGTATTGCAAGACCAACCAGCAAAGCAGACCGAAATCCTAGGGCAGCAATCATGACAATAATAACAAGAATGATTGCTGAAAGAATGTTGTTTTGTAGGTCATTCAGCATGGCTCTAATTTTATTGGATTTGTCTTGCATATAACGTACTTCTAGTGAAGCTGGTAGTAGTTGACGTTCGGCTTCAACAAGCTCCCTGACATCATTAATAGTTTCAATAATGTTAGCGCCAACTCGCTTCTTGATTTCTAATGTTACAGCAGCCCGCCCCTCAACTCGTGCAAAACTTGCCGGATCTTTATAGCTTCGTTTGATGCTAGCAATTTGGCCGAATGTGACCACGCGATCGCCTTCTACTTTGACCGGCATACTTAATGCGTCTTCCAGATTTTCGATAACACCTGGTACTTTGAGTACCAGTCGACCAGCTCCGGAGTCTAATGCTCCAGCTGCAACTAAAAGATTGTTGTTGCGGACAAAAGAGAAAAGCTCCTCATATTTTACTTGGTACGTCTCCATGACAGCTGGATCTACTATTATCTCAAGAATTGCCTCTCGATCACCGCCAATGTTTGCCTCCAAGACGCCCGGTAATGATTCAATCCGATCCTTTAGGGATCGAGCGATCCCAACTAAGGTGGTTTCAGGCACAGGGCCAGATAAAGAGACAGTTAGCACAGGAAATAAAGCCACATTTATTTCTATTACATCTGGCTCATCTGTATCGTCTGGAAGTTCCGTTTTGGCTGTATCAACTTTTTCTCGCACATCTGATTTAGCTTTTTTGCTATCAAATCCTGCACTGAATTCAAGTTGAACCGAAGCGTACCCCTCTCCAGAAGTGCTCCTCATTTCTTTCAATCCTGTTATGGATTGTAATTCTTTTTCCATCGGTTTAACGAGTAGTCGTTCGGCGTCCTCTGGGGAGATGCCTTCATGTCTCATAGAGACATAAATAAAGGGAATAGCAATGTCTGGCTCAGCCTCTTTGGGTATATTCTGATAGGCAGTGGCGCCAAAAATTAAAACAAATAGCAAGCCAAGAAGAACAGTTCTACTGCGTGAAAATGCGAGATCAATGATCGTCATCGGAATAACAGCCTCAAGATGGGGGAACCCCTTGCACAGATTCACCCTCGTTAACAAATCCGTGACCCTGAGTAATAATTCGCAGCGTATGAGGTAGGCCTGTTATCCAAATTCCTTTTGCTTCTGTGCGCAGGAGATGAATGGGATGGAAGCTAACTAGGCCTTTTTCAGTTATAGATTTTATCCCCACATTACCTTTGATATCCAAGGAAAGACTTGCTGCGGATATAAAGTGAGCAGTCGCATATCCTGTGGTGATATGCATTCTAGCGCTAACCCCAGACTTCAGCGTTCTAGCAGGATTGGCTAGTTCTACCTCCACTCTGAAACTATGGGTTTTTTCGCCTCCAGCGCTGGCAATATAACTGAGTTTGCCGTTAGCTTCCTGTCCGTCTAGCAGGTGAATCTTGACCGCTTGCCCAAGACGTAGTTTTCCGACACTTTGTTGTGAAACATAGCCTATCGCCTTGACTGTTGATTCATCTAAAATAAGAGCGAGGGCGTCCCCTTTTTCGACATGACTTCCAACTTCCACCATACGGTCTTCCAGTACCCCGCTAAATGGTGTTTTAATTAAGATGTTTCCTCGTTCTGACACCATCTTTCTAAGGTTCGTTTCAGCCATTGCAACTTTATTACTGACTATTTCGAGCTTGGGCTTTATGGAGGGATTATTGAGCGCTAGTTCTCGTAGCTGTGATTCTTTATCTTTAGTAGCCGTCAGTTGTGCTTTAGCGCTAAAAAATTGAGCCGATCGATCTGCTGTAGCTAATCTAAAAAGAAGAGATCCGTCTGCAACAAAAGAGCCTCTTTCTCCTATAATTTTTAGCACATGCGCTGCAGTATGCGATCTGATTGTTATTTCTCTCAGAGGTCTTATCTCACCTTGCACAGTAATTTCATCTGAAATTTCTTGTGAGGTAATCTCTGTGACTTCCACAATCATTTTTTGCTTTAGGTTGGATAAATTTGATGAATCGGGCACCTGGGTGGCAGTGAATAATCCACTAAGCATCCATAGCACGACTACCGAGCTTATTATTAGTGGAAAGCGAATCGATTTTTTCATAATTATCTTTTAAGTATATTATTAAGTAATTCGATTAGCGCCGCAAGGACCAGGGCTTTCAGCTCCATACCGAAAATCTGATTCATCGGTAACGGGGAGATGTGTTATGCAATACCCCTTGTGTTAAGAAGTGACCGAGGTTGTTTTATATGCTCATGATAGTATGGCCAAGCCTTTAATAAAATAATTATTAAAGCACAGAGAAAAGATTTACTAATGACGGCGTTAAATTTAGCTATAATTGAAAAATATTAGATAATAAATTATTGGGGTTATGATGCTTTTTCGAACTAGAAAAATGATTAGCGCTAGGGACTTAAATTCAAACGGTACTTTATTTGGCGGCCGAGTCTTGGCATGGATTGATGAAGAAGCGTTTATATTTGCGACTTGCCAGATCGGCTCTGAAAAATTAGTCACCAAGCTGATCTCTAAGGTTGAATTTGTTTCCACAGCTAGAATTGGAGATATTGTCGAAATAGGTACCGAGCTAGTCAATCTCGGGACGACTTCGTTAACGTTATCCTGTGTTGTTAGAAATAAAAAGACCACCAAGGTTATTACTCAGGTTTCTGAATTAGTTTTTGTCCATGTTGACGAGGATGGTATTCCATCGCCGCACGGGATCACAAAACCTGTTGATGATGTTGTGTCTAGCGGAAGAGGTCTTATTGAATAGCTTCTTTCTTTGATCCAAGTATGTTGAGAACAGCAACATACTTTAGCTAGCTGGCATTTATGTTATGAAAAGACTCTCTCAGGATGAATATTTGGTAAAACGCCACAGAGCAGAGGTTATTGAAGCCGATAGTTTTGGCGACAAAGTGTTATACCTTCCTGATGGAACTTACTTTAAGTTATTTAGACGTAAGCGATTGATTTCGTATTCGTTAGTTTTTTCATATGCGAAACAGTTTGCACTAAATGCATTAAAACTAAAAAAACTTGGTATTCCTACCGTAACAGTTATTGATGTTTATCGTATCCCTTCAGTGCATCGAATAGCTGTGCACTATGAGGCTTTGGAGGGTCGTATACTGAGCTCTTTATCTTGTGAATTTGATGAGGCTTTGATGTTTAAATTTGGTGAGTTTCTCAGATATCTTCACGATAACGGCGTCTATTTTCGCTCACTTCATTTTTCTAATGTGGTTCTCACCCCAGAAAATAACATGGGCATCATTGATATCGCTGACATATATTTTAAGGAATTTTTAACTCGCTCGCTCTCTTTGAGGTTAAGAGTCAGAAACTTCAAGCATATTTTTAGGTATGCAGAAGACCAAAGAATTTTAAGCGAGAGGTTGGAAGCTTTTGAAAAAGGATATGAATCTAGAGGTCAATCAGTTGTTACACATCAAATATTAGAAAATATGTGCATGCAAGATTTCAAATAATACTAAAATTGATTTAATTAAAAAAATTAAGCACGGCGCGTGCAATGGTTTAGGTGAGTTTGAGGTGATGAGTTAATCAGGCTTGGGATGATTTCATTATTTTTATCTTGTGTTGTTAGAAATAAAAAGACCACCAAAGTCATCACTCAGATTTTTGAACTAGTTTTTGTCCATATCGATAGAGGGTGAATTTTTGGCGTGATGTAGTTTTTATTCCAAGAAATGGTGCCCAGAGACGGAATCGAACCGCCGACACGAGGATTTTCAATCCTCTGCTCTACCAACTGAGCTATCTGGGCGTAATAAAGATGACGCAATGGCCCTGCAAAAAGAAGCGCGTATTAAACCTCCTCATCTTTGTATCGTCAATAGTATCGCAGTAAATTACTTTGAAGTAGGCAAATACCCTTCAGCTTGATCGACTTCTTCGCCCGAAAAAAACTTATCTCTTTGTTCATTTAGATAGGTTCTCGCTGTGAGGTCCATCATGTTTAAATGCTTCTCATTAATCAGCCGAGTTTGATGCTCTAGCCACTCATCCCAAGCTTTCTTAGAAATGTTGTCAAAAATTTCAAGTCCTTTGGGTCCTGGAAAGGGTTGGGTATCAAGACCTTTTGATTCCTTGCCTATTTTTTTACAAAACACCATACGTGCCATAAGTTAACCTCTTTTTTGTTTAATTTCACCTAGTAGGCTTGCTATAGGTTTGGCTATGCCGATCTCTAATGGTGTGTTGGGGTTATACCAGAGAGTATCCTGCTTAGCTAAAGCACTTTGAGGATCACATTCTATCATGACTGGCTGGTAATCTAGATGAAAGTGGCTAAAAGTATGACGTTTAGTTGGAAGTATTGTCCATGATTTTGCGGGCTGATTGAGGTGCTCGCAAACAATAGAGATGTCTTTTTCATCATCACATTGAGGGAATACCCATAGCCCGCCCCAAAGTGCTTTAGACCGGCGTTTTTGTAGTAAAAATTCACCACTTGAATTAGAAATCATCAGAAAAAAACAAGTTTTTGTGGGGATTTTTTTGGTAGGTTTTTTTGCCGGATAACTTTCTGGATTTCCTGCATTAAAGCTTTTACAGTCAGATTTAACAGGACATTCCTGGCATCTAGGTTTTGTTCGGGTGCACAGGGTAGCACCAAGGTCCATAATCGCCTGCGTATAGTCTGCTATTCTTTCTTTTGGCGTACGCTTTTCGGCAATCCCCCATAGGATTTTTGTCGTTGCGCTTGCCCCAGGCCAACCGTTGATAGCTTCATGCCTTGCAAGCACTCTCTTGACATTGCCATCAAGAATGGATGCAGTTTTTTGATAAGCAATAGCGCATATTGCTCCTGCTGTTGATCGACCTATTCCTGGCAGATTTTCTAGCTCCTCCAGACTTTCTGGAAAGTTACCATCTAGGGTGGATGTGAGCAGCTTTGCTGTCTTGTGTAGGTTCCTGGCGCGAGCATAGTAACCAAGTCCACTCCAATGATGAAGCACTTGATCTTCGGTTGCTCCAGCTAGACTTTTTAGGCTAGGAAAGCTGGCCATAAAGCGCTGGTAATAGGGGATCACAGTGCTAACTTGAGTTTGCTGAAGCATAACCTCGGAAACCCATACCCTGTAGGCCGAAGGATTATGTTGCCATGGCAGATCTTTGCGACCATGCAGATCAAACCATTGCAGCAATTTAGACGAAAATAACTTTGCGGGGTAATCTGGGGTTATTTTGCGGACGGCGACAACCACTATTTAAACAGGCCTTTTAGTAGCGTATCCATGATCTGCTCTTTGACGTCTTTAGGCTCAGATCCCCCACTTTTTTCTGCGCCTGCATCAGATTTGGAATTTAGTAAGCTGTTAATGAGTTTTTCTTTAATTGTCTCTTTTAAGAGCTGTTTGATAAATCTCTTTTCAGGAAGGCATCTCGTGCTGCCACCTGGTGCAAATGATCCGCTGCAGCGCAGAGGTAGATCTTTATTTCTTATGCTTTTGCTTTTAATAGGGCAACCGGATTCAGAGGTTTGATCACCTTTAAGGTTAGCCTTTATTAGTACACTATAAGTTTGTTCTTTTAGGTTAACTTGGCCATCCCCGGAGATAGCAAGATTACCCAGGCCACTGGTTAGACTGGGTATGGTAACGACTTTCTTATCTAATGAAAATTTGGTTTTTAAGCTCTGTAGTTCAGTGTAGTTGGGCCATGATTGGCTGGATAGGGCACGTTTTTCTATGATGGATGCCATCTCGCAATAGCTTTGTTCCACATTAATCATGCTGAGCTTCAGATTTTCTGCCAAAATCTCACCGGCCCCATGCATATTGTCGATCAGTATATCTTGAGTATCTCCTCGACTAGTCGCACTAAAATCTGCGGAGAGCGTCCCGCTGATATCCGATAGATCCGCAAGAGATGATAGCGCTTTCTTTATATTCATATCCTTGAACGTATTGGAAAATTTTATACGAGGCATGTTGCTGCTGAGATCAATTCTTGTCGTTGCTTGGAAGGCGCCATCAAAAACTTCTCCAGACAGGTCTGTTATTTCTATAACCTTGTTGTTGGAAAATAAGTTCAGGTGAAGCTTGCTGATAATGATTTGATCAACACTAAGGCTATCCAGGCTTATCTCGATATGACCCTTGCCGCCCTCCAATAGAGCAAGAGGTGCAACAATAGGTGAAAACAAAGCTTGTGCGGCAGATCCTTTGTGATTTGATAGCTGGCCATTAGTAGTTTTTTGGTCAATTTTTTGCAAGGCTGCAGGCAGAACTAAATCAGTGCCTCTGAGCTTTATGTTGAGTTCGCGAGGGTTAGTCAACTTCAACGATGCGTCACCGTTAATAGTGAAATCATCCGAGTTAAGCTTAAGATTATCTAGAGCTAGCAATTTTCCTAGCTGATAGTTAGCGTTAAAACTTACGGCAATGGGCAGATTTTCGATGCCATTAACGCTCAACTTTGTGGATTCTAGCGCTATCGTTTTTTCTTTTTCATGAAATGTAATTTGAGAACTAAAAGTTACATCAATTGGAATTAGATAGTCTGGATGGATGGTTGAAAATTTTAATCCTACAGAAAATGGTTTTTCATCTAAATTAAGATCTTTTCCGGTAAGATTTATTTTTTCTACAACTATCTTCTGTTGGTCTGCTGAGAAAACAGTAAGCTTAGCATTCTTGAGATTTAGGCCATCAATAGCAAGCTCGAAGGGGAGGGCTGGAAGGCTTGCGTCTTGTTTTTTTGTGGAGGTAATTTTAGTCGAGGCGGCGACAATATTTTCAGCTTCTGCGGTTGCCTGAATGGTAATGTCTGCACCATAGATCGATATCGTCTTGAGGCGTACGGTGCTAGACAGTAGAGCCATCCAGTCTAGACTGAGGTCAGCCTGCTCAAAATGAATCTCCGGAATATCTTTTCCTGATATCGATGTAGCGCCGGCATTAACTGCCAGATTTGGGAAGAATGACCAGCTAAGATCGCCATCTATTGCTAGATTGATACCATTTTCTTTGGCAAGTTTTGACAGCTCAGGTTTATAGCTATTTGGATCTACGCCTACCATTAAAAATGATGCCGTTGTAATAGCAACCATACCAAGTAGGCATATTATCCAAATAAAAGCTTTTAATAGTTTCAATTAGACCGCTCCTATGGCGACATTTTTGTATTTATCCCAACACCCACCAAAACCATAGACTGCTAAGTAGGTTACCATAGGTTGGTATTTTACCTGTAGGTGCTTTGTTTATTCTAGTTAATGAAGCCTCTTGTATCTTTTGCTTATAGTAAAAGTAAAAATTTAAGGGCATATAGAAATTATTCCTAGTATAAGCTGCAATAAATATACCCTTATTCTGGAAGAGCTCCTTCGCTAGCACTATAATGGGAATGGGCTGAATGAAATTTTTTATGTATGATCATCCTGGTTTATAGAATAATGGTCGTTCTGGCAAGTCTGAATGCAAAGAGTCTTGTTTTGTATAAAGTGTTTTGGAGAAATGCATGACGCAGCGAAAAGCTAAAGTGAGTCGCGACACACTTGAGACTCAAATCTCTGTTGAGGTTAATATTGACGGCACAGGGCAGGCCAGCTTTGAAACGGGCGTACCATTTCTTGACCATATGCTCGATCAAATTGCGCGACATGGTCTCATAGATCTGACCGTGAAAGCCAAAGGTGACACTGAAATAGATGATCATCATACAGTAGAAGATGTGGGTATCACTATTGGGCAGGCATTCAAACAAGCGCTCGGAGATAAAAAAGGTATTCGTCGCTATGGCCATGCTTATGTACCCCTAGACGAAGCTTTATCTCGTGTTGTTGTGGATTTTTCGGGGCGCCCTGGATTAGAGATGTTTGCTGATTTTTCTCGCCCTAAAGTTGGAGATTTTGACGTAGATTTAACCTATGAGTTTTTTCAAGGATTTGTTAATCATGCAGGAGTTTCGCTGCATATTGATAATTTTCGCGGCAATAATGCACACCACCAAATTGAAACAATTTTTAAGGCATTTGGCCGCGCTTTGCGTATGGCCGCAGAGTTTGATCCAAGAATGGCAGGAGTGATGCCCTCAACAAAGGG
>JBLIIR010000041.1:0-11224 GCA_047635255.1 Porticoccus sp.
CACTTCTTCAGTAACCACTTCTTCAGCAACCACTTCTTCAGCAACCACTTCTTCAGCAACCACTTCTTCAGCAACCACTTCTTCAGCAACCACTTCTTCAGCAACCACTTCTTCAGTAACCATTATAGTCTGCTTAATTATTCCAGCCCCTATAAGGATATTTACTTTATCCGTTCCATTTATAATCTTTTTAAAAGCGTCTTCTACCGCGTAACGCCCAGAACGCTTTTGATAGATAGTGTGTTCATCAGTCTTTTTTAATACTTTCATCTTTCTCTCCTTAGATTACTCGTTGGTTTTTAGGTGTATCTTACTTTAATTTAGTCCTACCAATATAAACAAGCAAACTGGCTAACCCATTAAGTTCAAACTACTACATTTAAACTACTTTTTTCTTTTATTTTATTTTATTTTTTAATTGTATATTCATCTCTCTTAATTGCTTAACATCCGCATATCCTGGGGCATCAGTCAAGAGACAAGCGGCTGTTTGAGTCTTAGGAAAAGCGATAACGTCACGAATGGAATCGCTGCCTGTCATAAGCATAACCAGTCGATCCAAACCAAAGGCCAGGCCCCCATGAGGGGGGCACCCATAACTTAATGCCTCCAAGAGAAATCCAAATTTTTCTTGGGCGTCCTTATCGTTAATCCCAAGAATATCAAATACTGACTTCTGCATCTCCAAACTATGGATACGTATAGATCCACCACCAAGCTCAGTCCCATTAATAACCATATCATAAGCTGCTGATAGAGCTTCCCCCGGATTGCTTGCTAATTCCTGAGGAGTACAAGATGGCCGAGTAAACGGATGATGCAATGATGTCCAGCCGCCCTCTTCAGTTTCTTCAAACATAGGGAAATCAACAACCCATAGAGGCGCCCATTCACAGGTATATAAATCTAAATCTTCACCCAGTTTGCATCGCAAGGCACCCAAAGCATCAGAAACAACTTTCTCTTTATCTGCACCAAAGAAAATTAAATCGCCATTTTCTGCTTTTGTGCGTTCAAGTATTGCTGCGCGTACCCCAGAAGGAAGAAATTTAACAATTGGTGACTGTAGGCCTTCTTCTAGGTTATCCTTATTATTTACCTTGATGTAGGCTAAGCCTCTGGCTCCATATATACCTACAAATGAGGTATAGTCATCGATTTGTTTTCGGCTAATAGCACTTCCTCCAGGAACACGTAACGCAGTCACTCGGCCTTTGGGATCTTTGGCTGGACCAGAGAAAACTTTAAATTCTACATCAACCATTAGGTCTTTAATTTCTATTAGCTCAAGAGGTATTCTCAAATCTGGCTTATCGCTGCCATACCTAATCATTGCTTCGCTATATGACATACGAGGAAAGTCTCCTAGATCGGCGCCCAGCAACTCTTGAAAAACAGAGCAAATCATTCCCTCGCTAACTTCCATAACCTCTTCTTCGCTAATGAAAGAGCCTTCAATGTCTATCTGAGTAAACTCAGGCTGACGATCAGCGCGTAAATCTTCGTCACGAAAGCATTTTGCAATCTGATAGTATTTGTCTACGCCAGCAACCATGAGGAGCTGCTTAAACAATTGTGGTGATTGAGGTAAAGCAAAAAACTTTCCTACATGAGTGCGACTAGGGACAAGGTAGTCTCTAGCTCCTTCAGGAGTAGCTCGAGTCAAAATAGGAGTCTCTATATCCAGGAAACCTCTTCTATCAAGATGATTTCGCATCATAGTAGTCACTCTGGAGCGAAAAAGCAGATTCTTTAACATTTCAGGGCGACGCAAATCCATGTAACGATATTTCAAACGAACATCTTCGCCTACTTTACTATGCTCATCTAGCGGGAAAGGTGGCGTCTCAGAAGTATTTAGTATTTCTAGCTCTAGCCCATATACCTCTATTTCGCCTGTTGGCATCTCAGAATTAACTGTCTCTGCGGAACGTGCACGAACTTTACCTCTCACTTTCAGCACATACTCGCTACGCACCGTATCGGCAGAACTAAAATGCTCGCCTCCATCTGAATCAAAAACTACCTGAACGATCCCTTCGCGATCACGAAGATCAATAAAAATAACACCACCATGATCCCTTCGGCGATGCACCCAACCACAAATTGTGATTTCTTGATCAATATTCTTGGGGGTAAGGGCACCGCAATAAATTGTACGCATTATTTTTCCCATATTAATACAAGCTCTGTTGAAAAGTCCGCCCACACCTAAAGGGCTATAACCCTATAATCATGGATCTCCAAAATTTCGGCATTATACACCATGAAAACGAGCGCTAGAAGAACAGATCCTGTCTCAGGGTCGCGAGCTAAAGATACAACAATAGATTAGTGTAAATCTTTCAAATTGGCTGCTCGATAAAACTAAAGTCTTTTCCGGCAAGGGACAGGCCAATTGACTTAATTCGAAGCTGTAGTCTATCTTTTTTGTATTTAGCCTGAGGCGCAGCACCCCATACTGGTTTCGGCCAAGAAGCATCGTTCTTGTAGCGAGCAACATGATGCACATGCAACTGGGAAACCATGTTACCTAAAGATGCGATATTAATCTTATCTGGCATAAACAATTTCATCATCGTCTCAGCTAGCAAGCAAGACTCTCTCATTAGTTGTATTCTTTCCTGATGTAACAAATGATAAATTTCTGTAATATCAGGCTTTTTTGGCACCAAAATAAACCAAGGATAATTTGCATCTCGATGAATAAGAAGATTTGATAGCTCAAATTCACCAACAGGTATACTATCCTGAATTAACTGGGGGTGAAGCTTAAACATTTAATACCTCTCTACCCTATACCAATACATACGAGCATCGTAAAATACTCTACTTTTACGTTCACCGCCAAGATAAAGAATAAATTATGCGCGCTAGCAAATTTCTCATTACCACAAAGAAAGAAATTCCTTCTGATGCAGAAATCATTAGCCATCAGCTAATGTTGCGAGCAGGAATGATTCGAAAGTTAGCCTCAGGGCTATATACCTGGCTTCCCATAGGATTGCGCGTGCTACGCAAAGTGGAAGCTATCATTAGAGAAGAAATGGACAGAGCTGGGGCGCAAGAAGTCCTGATGCCTATAACTCAACCTGTCGAACTTTGGAGAAAATCAGGTCGTTGGGAAGAGTATGGCCCAGAGCTTCTTCGAATAAAGGATAGGCATGATCGATCTTTTTGCCTGGGCCCAACTCACGAAGAAGTCATCACTGACCTGGTCGGGCACGAAATTCAAAGCTATAAACAACTACCCGTTACTTTTTATCAAATACAAACTAAGTTTCGGGACGAAAGACGTCCTCGTTTTGGCGTTATGCGATCTAGAGAATTTTTAATGAAGGATGCCTATTCTTTTCATGCCTCCGAAGAAAGTCTTCGCCACACATACGAGCTGATGCATCAAGCCTATACCAATATTTTCAAACGAATAGGCTTAGATTTTAGGTCTGTTCTTGCTGACACTGGTAGCATTGGCGGAAGTCACTCACATGAATTTCATGTTTTGGCCGCATCCGGTGAAGATGCTATCGCTTTTTCAACTAAAAGTGATTTTGCAGCGAATATTGAGACAACCAAAGCGGTTAACCTAGAGAAACAGACCTCAAGCAACAGACAGCAGCTACAAAAAATTGAAACATCACACCACCATAGTGCTGCAGGGGTAAATAAGCTCTCAGATAGAGATAAATCCCAAAAAATTAAGATAATAATTGTGCTAGCTGAGCCCGATAAAACACTATCTGATGATGATCGGGGTATTTCGATAAATCCATTAGTGGCATTGATCTTGCGTGATGACCATGAGCTCAATACTGTTAAATCTCAAAAAATTAGCGGCATCAAATCACCACTGACCTTAGCGAGCCAAGAGACCATCAAAAAAAAATTCGGTTGTGATATCAGCTTCTTGGGGCCGGTAGGTCTTAACATCCCTGTGATTGCTGACCATGCTGCCAGCCAGTTGATTGACTTTACATGTGGAGCTAACCAAGATGGCTTCGAGTTTACAGGGGTCAACTGGGAACGTGACTGTCCAGATATAAACGTCGAAGATATCAGGAATGCCGTCCAAGGAGACCCCAGTCCAGATGGACAAGGGGTATTAGACATCAAGCGCGGCATAGAGGTTGGACACATCTTTCAGCTGGGGGTCAAATATAGTAAAACTATGAATGCAACAGTACTCAACGAAGAAGGCAAAGAACAAATGATGTTTATGGGTTGCTATGGGATCGGGGTCAGTAGAATTGTAGCTGCTGCTATTGAGCAAAATAATGATGCCAGCGGTATTACATGGCCAGATACATTAGCGCCTTTTCAAATTGCATTGATCCCTATCAATATGCAAAAATCTGAGCAAGTAAAAACAGTCTGCGAAAAAATTCACTCTGAGCTTGTAGGCTTAGGGTTCGATGTTCTCTTTATGGATCAAGAAAAATCGCGCCTAGGTGTCATGTTGTCAGACGTTGAGCTCATCGGTCTACCCCATCGCATAGTGGTCGGGGAAAGAAATTTAGAGCAAGGAGTCGTTGAATACCGCAATCGCCAACATTCAGAAAACCAGAATGTTTCTCTCACAGATCTGAATCAATTTTTACTTCAGAATATAAAACGCTAAGCCATTAATCAGATCAATAAGCGCCGTTTTATTTGGCTAGGGTAGCTCATTAACTTCTGCGTTCTCTTTTTCAGAAGGAATTAAATCTTCTCGCTGTAAGCCTAAGGTAAGAAGCATGTTTGATGCCACGTAAACTGACGAGTAAGTTCCAATACAAACACCTACTATTAACGCAATAGCAAAATTATGAATCAACTCTCCACCAAACAAGAATAATGACGTTAGTACCAGCAGTGTAGTCAAAGATGTTACTAAGGTGCGCCCAAGAGTTTGGGTTAATGATTTGTTAATTACTGCTTCGATATTAGAAATACGCAATAATTGTAAATTTTCTCGAATCCTATCAGACACAACTATGGTGTCGTTAAGCGAATATCCTATAACTGCTAATACTGCAGCTAAAACAGTAAGATCAAATTCCAAGCCAGTAACGGAGAAAAATCCAAGGGTGATGATTACATCGTGAGCCAATGCAACGACTGCACCTAAAGAAAACTTATATTGAAACCGAATAGTGATATACATCATAACAACCAGTAGGGCTACAAGCATGCCAAGGCCGCCATCCTCTCGTAGCTCTTCCCCTACCTGAGGTCCCACAAAGTCAACTCGACGTAAAATAACATTAGGCTGGTTGATTTGAAGTGCTTGTAGGACCCTATCAGACAAGCCTGATTCAGGCTTTCCCTGCATGCGAATAAGAACATCTCTCTCAGACCCAAAGTGGACAACGATGGGGGTCTCAAAGCCGGCTTTAGTTAGCTGGGCTCGTATATCTATCAGATCAGCTGACTCTTGATAGCCCACTTCAATCTGAGTACCGCCAGTAAAATCTAACCCCAGAACCAACCCTTTGGTGCCAAAAGAAACAATAGATCCAACAATTAGAAAAATAGAAAGAATGGACGCTAGTTTCCGCTGACCCATAAAATTAATAACACTATCAGTGATCATATCAACTTTCCTAAATCCATATTTTTTCTATGGTACGATTACCATAACTCAAGTTAAATAATGCTCTGGTGACAATAATAGCCGTAAACATAGACACTAAAATACCAATAGAAAGAGTCACCGCAAACCCCTGTACGGGGCCAGATCCAATAACAAAAAGAATAATAGCAACTATAAGAGTTGTTACATTAGCATCCACAATTGAAACAAAGGCTCGGTCATATCCGGCATCAACAGCAGACCGAGCAGGTAATCCGGAGGCTAGCTCTTCTTTGATTCGCGAAAAGATAAGCACATTTGCATCTACCGCTATCCCGACTGTCAAAACAATGCCGGCAATACCAGGTAGTGTTAAAGTTGCCCCAAGCAGTGACATGAAAGCCATCAAAATCAATAAGTTTAAAGTCAAAGCAATATTAGCAAAAAGACCGAAGAGCTTGTAATAAATTAACATAAAAGCAATCACAAGAAGCATACCAATCGTTACAGATTTGACACCCAAAGAAATATTTTCAGCTCCCAACGATGGGCCAATAGTCCTCTCTTCTACAAAATACATTGGGGCGGCCATCGCACCCGCCCTCAAAAATAACGCTAACTCAGAAGCTTCACGCGGACTAGTCAAGCCGGTAATTTGAAAGCCAGCACCTAGGGCGCTCTGAATTGTCGCCAGATTGATAATTTTCTTATCGACATAGCGCTCAGAAATGGCTATCCGCTTGCCAGCGTCATCAGTGACATATTTTCTTCCTACTTTGTATTCAATAAACAGGACCCCCAAACGACGTCCAATATTATTTCTAGATATGCGGTGCATTCTGGCGCCACCTTGACTATTTAAGGTAATACTCACATTGGGAGTTCCTTGCTCGTCAAAACCGGCAGAAGCCTTGGACACATGATCACCTGTAATTACCACCGTGCGCTTTAAAAAAGCATCCTTAATCCCTCTGTCGCGGACATAGTTTTCACTGAATTCAAATCTTTCGCGATTGGTAGATCCAGCTTCCGCCTCTAACCTGAACTCTAAATTTGCCGTTTTACCAATAATCCGTTTAGCCTCGGCAGTATCCTGCACCCCAGGTAGCTCAACAATAACCCTATTTCTTCCCTGGCGCTGAACAACTGGCTCTGACACCCCTAATTCGTTCACACGATTACGCAATGTCGTTAAATTTTGATTAATAGCATAATCTTCAATTTTTTTAATTTCTGATTCCAGCATTTCAGAGTGGACGATAAATAAACCGTTTTCTTCAGTGTTCTTTCTAGTTATGCCTCTAAACTTATTACGCAAAATACTGCTTGCCTGCTCTGCCTCAGCCTTAGTTTTAAAAACACTGACTATTAACTTCCCATTCACTATTTTTACAGACTCATAACGTATTTTTTCTTCTCGCATGGCAGAGCGCACTTGGGCAACCGTCGTCTCCATTTGCTTTCCTATAACCTCATCAGTATTCACCTCAAGCAAAAAGTGCACTCCTCCTCGAAGATCAAGGCCGAGCTTCATTGGAAGGGCTCCAAATTTAGACAACCATTCTGGAGTTGTTGGGGCCAAACTTAATGCAACAATATAATCAGGGCCAAGCTTATCCTGAATAACTCGCTTTGCAGGCAACTGCTGATCAACATCTTTTAAACGAAGGAGGCCATTTTCTCCGCTTGCTTCTTCGCCAAAATATTCAATATTCGCCACTCTTAATGCATTTGTAATTTCATCCATCACCGGCTGATCAATTATCGTTTCTCCGTTATGCCCAGAGATCTGTAATGCAGGATCTGCCGCAAAAAGATTAGGTAAGGCATAAACAACACTCATAATTATAGTTACAAGAATAAAAAGATAAGTCCTTAAAGGGTAATTATTCATAAAATTTTTCTTTATATGACATTAAAATGATCAAGGCTTGCATTATAGGCTGAAAACACTCTTCTTGTGAGGCCTGCTAAAGATTATTTTTAGGTTTTTAAGGGCCCCTGAAAAGCTATTCTTTTTTCAATACTACATTTAATAAAATAAAATCAATCAGCTCTTACTGGAAAAGCAGCAGCAGGCAGCTGCCATTGGTTATGCTTAATGAATTAAAATCCTTGTTCCTGATAAAATTGTGCTGAAAAACCATCTAATCGATGCTCTTCGATCGCTTGGCGTATATCTGTCATGAGGTTCTGATAATAACGTAGGTTATGAATGGTATTTAACTGTGCTCCAAGCATTTCTCCACATTTCTCTAAATGATGGAGGTAGGCGCGGCTAAAATTTTTACAGGTGTAACAATCACATTTTTTGTCTAACGGCCCAACATCATATCGATATTGTGCATTTTTAATTTTAACTACACCGCAACTAGTAAACAAATGGCCATTACGGGCATTACGTGTAGGCATAACGCAATCAAACATATCAATACCGTGCTTTACTGCCTCCAGAATATCCCATGGTTGCCCTACACCCATCAAATAACGGGGCTTATTGTTGGGCATTTTGGGTGTCAGTGCGTCCAGCACCCTAAGCATGTCTTCTTTGGGCTCACCCACAGAAAGACCACCAACGGCATAGCCATCAAACTCTAACTTTTTAAGACCCGCTAAAGACAATGCGCGTAAATTTTCATACATGCCGCCTTGGACAATTCCGAATAATGCGGAAGAACTATGGTCATGTGCTTTCTTACTACGCCCCGCCCAACGTAAAGATAGCTCCATAGAGGCTCGCGCGTCTTTTTCTGATGCGGGATAAGGCGTGCATTCATCAAAGATCATTACAATATCAGCTCCCAGATCCTTCTGGACCCGCATTGAAGTCTCTGGGTCTAAAAACACTGAACTACCATCAACAGGAGAGCGAAAAGAAACGCCTTTATCAGTAATTTTTCGAATCGATCCCAGACTGAAAACTTGAAAGCCTCCAGAATCAGTAAGGATTGGACCATGCCACTGCATAAAATCATGCAAATCTCCATGAGATTTGATTACCTCTGTTCCAGGTCTCAGCATCAAATGAAAAGTATTGCCTAAAACTATTTGAGCGCCAATATCTTTAATATCTCGTGGCAACATACCTTTCACTGTGCCGCACGTTCCAACAGGCATAAAAGCAGGTGTTTCCACACTGCCTCGAGGAAACTTAAGCCTACCTCTCCGAGCATTACCATCTGTAGCATCCAACTCAAAAGACATTAAGCATTTACGTCTCATTTAAAATATTCCCTGAATACACCTTAGTGATCGGCAGTTCGTTGACTGCATTTACGTTACGAGTTAAAAACATGGCATCGCCATAACTAAAGAATCTGTATTTTCTATCAATAGCTTGATGATAAGCGTTCATTATCTCCGAATATCCTGAAAATGCGCTAACTAGCATCAATAGTGTGGACTCAGGCAAATGAAAATTTGTCACCATGGCATCCACCACCTGAAATTCATAGCCAGGATAAATAAATATATCTGTTTCACCCCTCATGGGCCTGAGTGCTCCATCAGCAGCTGCACTTTCCAAGCAGCGAACACTGGTCGTTCCAACAGCAATTACGCGCCCTCCTCGCTGGCGTGTTGCTACTATTTTTTCGCAAACACTCAAAGGCACATCTATCACTTCTGAGTGCATTACATGCTCATTAATACTATCAACTCGCACAGGCTGAAATGTTCCAGCACCGACATGCAATGTGACATACGCTATATCAACACCTAAGAGGGATAGCTGCTCTAATATCTCTAAATCAAAATGCAGTCCTGCAGTTGGTGCAGCTACTGCGCCAGGTGTTTTAGCATACACCGTCTGATAACGCTCCCTATCGATAGATTGGTCAGCGCGCTCTATGTAAGGAGGAAGAGGCATATGACCTGTAGATTCAAGTATGTCCATCACGGATTGGTCACTAAGAAATCTAACCATAAATAAACTTTCTTGACGGGTTTCAACTATAGCTTCAATTCCACCATCAAATATAATTATGGTTCCAACTTTAGGCGACTTACTGGCACGACAATGAGCCAAGACTCTTTGGTCGTCCACCAGCCTTTCTACCAACATTTCTATCTTGCCACCAGTATCTTTTAATCCAAATAATCTTGCAGGTATAACCTTGGTGTCATTAAAAACCATCAAGTCTCCAGGTTTCACCAAAGAAACAATCTCAGAAAATGATTTATGCTTAATCTGCCCATCCTGAGACCCTAGAACCAGCATTTTGCTTCCTCTGCGCTCAACGGCTGGCTCATGGGCTATTAAGTCGACTGGTAATTCGTAGTTAAAGTATTCTCGTCGCATAACGGATTGTATGTCGCTCTCATTGAATGAAAAGTCCGCAAGGGTAATAGAAATAGAAGTCCATGGCCAGCGCCTCTGAGATTAAACGCTCCGTTAAATGAGCTGTATATTCTCACTTGCTTCTACGAAGGTCACTGCTATAATCGTGCCCCGTGCCAGAGTGGTGAAATTGGTATACACAGGGGATTCAAAATCCCCCGCCCTTAAAAGCGTGCCGGTTCGAGTCCGGCCTCTGGTACCAAAAATATCTTTAAGCCCTTATATCTTTTAAAATATAGGGGCTTTTTTTACATCAAGATAATTTGCGCAAGATAGGCTATGATTTACATTATTTCAAATAAAAGATAAACACGTGGTTGCTATCCTCGCGTCAATCGAATTAATACTTGCATATTGAGGCGTAAGTTTATGAAAAAATTTGCACTGGTTGTGCTATCTAGTCTTTTCTTTTTTACGGCGAACTCTTATGCCAATTATGAAGAACTTTACGTTTGCCCCGTGAAGGAAGTATACAAAACCGGGGCTGGCAGATCTATCGATATGCCTGGAGGCACTGTCAAATTTACAATTAACGGGGAAAAAATTGTTGTAACCAATCCTAGCGTTAGCGGTTTCGGTTCGATCCCATTAACCATAATGCAAAGAAATGGAAATCAGATTAAAGCAAGAAGCCACACCGTCATATTTACATATAAGGTCGTATCTCGGGAATTTGTGATTCATACCGGCATTGCCCCTATGAAATTTGATGTCGACGTGGGCCACAGGGGTAAGCAAATGAGAATTTTTGGGGTATGTAATCCGCAATAGATGTTCCTTTCTATTCCAAGAATAGGGATTATTTTACGTAATATAATCGTCCAAATAACTATTTATCTCTAGCTCTACTTTCCTTCTGATCGCGCTCATTAGAAGTCCTAGCTTAACCTCAACTTTTACCACGGACTTATCAAAACTTATTTTAGCGTCTGCCCCGTGATAAGCATAATGAACCAAATTACTCTCTAGCTGATAATCTCCACCAAATTTATCTTTGAGTTTTTTGCCGAGTCTTTCAATTAAAGCCTGTAGCTGTAGCTCATCCATATTATGATTTTTTTCAATTAAAATTTTGCTCATATCTCAGCCTTATGATTTTATCATCTGCCCAAGTAAAAGGCACATTCAGTGAAAATGCAACACTAGAGGAACCCAAATGATGTCAATGTATTTGTTGCTCATAAGAGATATAATTATACTCGACATTTAGAGTGCTAAAAATGAATAAAGAAGCCATTAAATTAAAAATACCCGCAAATATTTTTCGGCGACTCATGGCTATGCTATACGACTCTTTATTGCTTGTAGGTATTATTTTTGCTTTTGGAATTATT
>JBLIIR010000042.1:0-10778 GCA_047635255.1 Porticoccus sp.
TGAAACAATATCGACGGGATTTTGCGAGGGCTCACTGGGATAGAAATCAACACCGACTTCATTCGCCAAAATCTCTAGTTGCTTTATTGCGGCCGGCCGATAAATGTCAGCACTTACAACCATCACCTTTTTCTTTTTATTCTCGACGAGAAATTTTGCCAGTTTTGCAACAGAAGTGGTTTTACCAGCCCCTTGCAAGCCAGCAACCAAAACAACAGCTGGGGCTTGGGCAGCAAGATTCAGCTCCTCATTGCTGTCGCCCATCACATGCTCTAGCTCAGTCTGAACAATTTTTAGGAACTGCTGGCTCGGAGTAAGACTCTTCGCGACATCTTGCCCTAGAGCCCGCCGCTTAACAGCTTCAACAAAGTTTTCTACTACTGGCAAAGCGACATCTGCCTCAAGAAGAGCCATTCGCACTTCTTTCAAGGTAGTCTGAATATTTTCTTCAGTAAGTTTTGCCTTACCGGAAATTTTTTTAAAGGAGTTAGCTAAGCGATTACCAAGATTCTCAAATAGTGCCATGGTCAATTTGCCATCATAAGATTAGTCAATTAGGTTTTTTATTATATCTTAAATATTTCTACATATAATCTAAATCAGCCTTATTTGGATTTTTATAACTTATATTGCCCTTTAGTGTCTTTGACTCAATTCCTGCAAAATGCATTCAGGATTTTTTATGCTAGCCTCAGGGGCTTGCTTTAAAAACCAACAGGTGCATATCAGGCCTTTTCGCCCAACCATATCTGTGACACACTTTGATATGCTTGCAACCCCGACATAAACAACAAAAGAGCAAAATATACTATGCTTGCCGCTGCTGTTTCGATTGCACTTTACCTGGCTTCAAGCTTTTGTCTGGCTTTACAGCTTAGTAAGGGTGCAGCACAAAGAACCACTATCTTCTTCTTAACCGCAACTTTAGCTGTAGCTGCTAATGGTTACGCAAGCTTCCAATGGCTTATCACTGATCAAGGGATAAACTTTGGCTTACTCCCGATGACAACTGTCATCGCTTTTACAGTTAATTTCATTGTGCTCAGCAGCCGCCATCGAAAACAGCTCCAAAATTTGTTTTTGGTTTTATTTCCTCTAAGCGCGCTAATGCTTTTTTTGGCTATGACGGCCAAAGATGCTGAAATAACCTCCTCTGAAGTTTCAATCCAGATGGGCTTTCATGTCTTAACTTCAATTTTATCATACAGTTTACTGACCCTTGCCGCTTTTCAGGCGTTATTTTTATCTCTTCAAGAATGGAGATTGCGCCATAAGCATTTTGGAAGTTTTGCGCAAATTTTTCCGTCCCTTCAGACAATGGAGTCTCTTTTATTTGAAGCGCTCTGGGTTGGTTTTGGTTTATTAACGCTATCGCTAGCAACAGGTTTGGTGTTTTTTGAAAACTTCTTTGCACAGCATCTTGCTCATAAAACATTTTTCTCGATTTTTTCTTGGCTATTTTTTGCTATTTTACTTTGGGGTAGGCACACACAAGGCTGGAGAGGAAAAACTGCCGTGCGCTGGACTTTGTCTGGATTCACCACTTTAGCTGTTGCTTACTGGGGTACCAAATTCGTTTTAGAGGTACTGCTTTCCAGCTAACTAACTAATACAGTCTATAAATATAAATGTCTCAACCATCAATAACATTATTGATATAACCATAGAATGCTTGCCAATCTGCGCAAAAATCTTCAACATGCATCTTCATATAAGAAAAAGAGGTCCCACATTCTTTGAACGACGCTCCCATAGGGTTGCTATTTTCTATTCTCGGCGGCCTGTTAATACTATCAGCATTTTTTTCTAGCTCAGAAACCGCGATGATGTCTCTCAACCGGTATCGGTTAGATCATCTCAAAAAAAATCATCGTGGAGCCCGGAAAGCCCACAAACTCTTAATGCGCCCAGACAGGCTGATTGGGATCATTTTAATCGGTAACAACCTTACCCATATCCTTTGCTCAGCAATTGCGACAGTCATAGCGATTCGACTCTATGGCGATACTGGTATATTTTTTGGCACACTACTGTTGACATTGGTAGTGCTCATATTTGCCGAAGTCACTCCAAAAACGGTGGCAGCGCTACACCCAGAAGGTATCGCTTTTTTCTCTAGCCATATACTTAGGCCGCTCCTAATAATATTTTACCCTTTTGTATGGTTGGTAAATCAACTTTCGAATGGACTATTAAGAATTTTTGGAATCAATCCAAATAAAAGTCGAGATGACAGTCTAAGCAAAGATGAACTTCGGACTGTGGTGGGGATATCAAGCGAAAAAACACCAGAGCATGAAAATATGCTCATTAATATCTTGGATCTGGAGGAGATAACCGTCAATGATATCATGGTGCCTCGTAATGAAATTGTGGGGCTAAATCTAGATGATGATACGGGAATTCTTTTAGATATCATCATCAATTGTGGTTATACGCGCGTGCCAATTTATAGAGGAGACATCAATCATATTGAGGGTTTTCTTCATATGAAAAATGTCTCTAGATTACTGCGCGCTGGAGGCGAAGGATTTACTCAAAAAGCCCTTAAGCGATTTGCCCGCGAACCCTACTTCGTTCCAAAAAATACCCCCCTGAACAAGCAGTTGTTGAACTTCAGGCTTGATCGACGACGAATTGGCCTAGTGGTAGACGAATATGGTGAAATTGAGGGTCTTGTGACACTAGAAGACATCCTGGAAGAGATTGTGGGAAACTTTACCACCAATAAGGCCGAAGATGAAAAATTGGGTATAGTTAAACTCAAGCACAACATCTTTGAAGTCGACGGATCAGAAACCATTAGAGATATAAATAAAAGAGCTAACTGGGGTCTGCCTACAGATGGTCCAAAAACTTTAAGCGGCGTGGTTTTAGAGCACCTTGAAAACATCCCGGATGGCAACGTTTCTTTGGAGATTGAGGGCTATCGTATTGAAACAATAGAGTTAAGCAACAAGAGTGTATCCAAGCTTCAGGTTAAGAAGCTTTTAATAAAAAATAAGCACGAAACAGAAAGTGAAAGCTAGGACTATCTATCGCTCAAGCAAAGGGATTATTATTTTGAGAACGCTGAAAAGCGCTTTCTATTACCTTAAGGCGATCTCGGTCTTCCATTAACATCCATTCTCTAATTTCTCGTGATGTACGATAGCAACCCACACAAATATCTTCTTCGCTCATAGCGCAGACTGAAATACAAGGTGATGGAACAATGTTAGCCATTTTAAAACCAGTAAATGAAGGGACCATTTTTTCATGGAATTATTGAATAAATTTTCGTTCGTTGCAACTCTTGAAATTTAGACGCGTTGAACACAATAATTTTCCATTATATTTATATATAATGGAAAATTATCAACAGCTATTTCTATACAACCTATATAACAAGACAATCTTATGAAATTTTGTAGTGAGTGTGGTCATGCAACAAATCTGGAGACTCCCATTGGAGATAACCGAAAGCGCGATGTATGCATCAACTGTGATGCCATTCATTACCAAAATCCAAAAATTATAACTGGTTGCATTCCGGTCTTCGAGGACCGAGTTTTGTTGTGTCGCAGAGCTATTGAGCCGCGCCTAGGTTTTTGGACTCTACCAGCTGGATTTATGGAAAATAATGAGACTTGCCTAGAAGCGGCTCTTCGAGAGTGCACAGAAGAAGCGAACGCCCATATAGATAATCCGATTTTTTGTGGCTTATTTGATCTTCCTCATATCAATCAAGTCTACCTATTTTATCGAGGCTATATTAGTAACGGGTCGTTTAGCCCCGGCATTGAATCCCTTGAAGTTAAGTTATTCAAAGAGCATGAGATTCCATGGCAAGATCTAGCTTTTCCTGTCATTGAGCTCATGCTTCAACATCATTTCAAAGACATGAAGATCAGCCATGCGGGAATACAAACAGGTACAATAAATAGCTCCTGGAGGAGCTAGCGCACCCCGCCACTATAATTACCAACAAAGACCGGGTTACCTCTATTTTTATTGCTTATAGCTATTATTTGATTGATAATGATTATCATCTACACTTTAAAAAAATATTTTAGCTACCATATGAATATATCCTTTAATCAGCTTGCAGTTGGCGATAACGCTCGAGTTAGCGACCTTATAAACGTCACTCCATCCTATAGGAACAGGCTAATGAGCCTTGGTTTAACACCAGGAACTCTCTTTATCGTTCAGCATAGAGCCCCCCTTGGAGATCCTATAGCGATAATGGTAAGAGGTTTTCGTCTAAGCATTAGAAGCCAAGAAGCAGAAGGTTTAATGGTAGTAAAGTTATGAATCATGACTTTACTATAGCCCTTGTAGGGAATCCAAATTGCGGAAAAACGACTCTCTTTAATGCACTTACAGGCTCCAATCAAAAAGTAGGAAACTGGCCTGGCGTTACCGTAGAGAAAAAAGTTGGGCATTTTAAGCATGCAAACGCTAACTTTAAGCTGGTTGATCTTCCTGGAACATACTCGCTACATATTTCATGTGAGGCTGACTCTATAGATCAGCAACTTGCACAACATTTTATATTGGAAGGTAGTGCTGATCTAATAATTAATATAATTGATGCCTCTAGTCTTGAGCGAGGCCTCTATTTAACCACACAGTTAATGGAGGCTGGCACACCTCTGGTTATCGCATTAAACATGATAGATGTAGCCGATCAAAATGGTGTGCATATAGACCCCTATGATCTGTCAGAAAAAATTGGCTTTCCCGTAGTACCCATGATCGCTAGTCGAAGCGAAGGCACGGGCACATTAATAGATGTAGTCAGCAATCATCTCTATAAAAATAGCAATAAGTCTCAACCTGTTATTGTTTCCAAGCCGCTTGAAGATACAGCAAATAAAATTCTTTCTTTGATGAACCAATATTCGCCAGGGTCAAGCAGACTTAAAGTCACCTCTGTTATGGAGCAAGACGAGTCAGTATTGAGCGACCTCCCAAAAGCCCTTCAAGAAGAAATAAAAGCAGAAGTTCGCTTGCTTGAGTCAAAACTCACAGTAAGTGTATCGGATACCTTAATTACAGATCGCTATAAATGGATCGGAGAAATTACTGCAGATTCAGTTCATCATGAAACCAAGACAAAAAAAACCTTCTCTGATTATCTTGATGCAGTACTGCTTAACCGTTTTTTTGCATTCCCTATATTTTTGGGGATAATGTATTTAATGTTTATGGTAGCCATCAATTTTGGCGGGGCTTTTATTGATTTTTTTGATATGACTGCCGGAGCAATATTTGTTGAGGCTCCAAGACAAATGCTCACAGCTGCAAATTTCCCACCATGGCTGGTAACGTTCATATCAGATGGAGCAGGCGGAGGGATTCAGTTAGTTGCCAGCTTTATACCAGTTATAGGAACTTTGTTCCTCTTTCAGACATTCTTAGAAGACTCTGGTTACATGGCCCGTGCGGCGTTTATTCTTGATCGACTGATGAAAAGCCTTGGGTTGCCTGGAAAATCTTTTGTCCCACTAGTCATAGGTTTTGGATGCAATGTTCCGTCAGTAATGGGAAGCCGGACCCTGGACAGCAATCAAGATCGTCTGATTACAACCTTAATGGCGCCATTTATGTCTTGCGGTGCAAGACTAACTGTATACATTCTTTTTGCCACAGCTTTTTTTGCTGAAAATGGGCATAACGTGGTTTTTGGTTTATATCTCATCGGTATTGTACTTGCCATGCTAACAGGCTTGCTGGTTCGTCAAAAAATTCTAAGTCGGGATATATCCCCATTCCTTATGGAGCTGCCCAACTATCATACCCCAACCTTTAGGGGTCTCTTCACTCATACCTGGCATCGACTGCATGGATTCATAGTTCGAGCAGGGAAAGCTATTGTTTTGGTTGTAATTGTCTTAAATTTCGTAAACTCTATCAGTCTAGACGGAACTTTCAATAACGAAAATACTAGCAAGTCACTACTTTCGGTAATCGGTAAAACCATAACACCTATATTTTCTCCCCTTGGCATCAAAGAAGAGAATTGGCCTGCCACTGTAGGGCTTTTTAGTGGGATTTTTGCAAAAGAAGTAGTTGTTGGCACTCTGGATGCACTTTACTCAAATATGGCTAAAGATAAAAACAATACACTAGAAGAAGCGCCTATACCCATAGGCGATAGAATTTCAGAAGCCTTTGCCACCATCCCAGAGAATTTAGCTAAAGTGAACTCAATGTGGAAAGACCCGCTTGGGCTCAGTATGGGTGATCTGGAAGATGAGCAAACTTATGCAAAAGACCAAAATATAGAAGTTTCCACCATTACTCTTATGCAAGAATTATTTGATGGTCCGATAGCCGCTTTCAGCTATATTCTTTTTATTCTTCTCTACATGCCTTGTGTTGCAACTTTAGGTGCAATTTACAAAGAAGCAGGGAAAGCATGGGCGATTTTTTCGGCCACATGGAACACTCTGCTTGCGTACGGAGTGTCTGTTATTGTTTATCAGGTGGGTACTTTTACTGCGCATCCGCAACAATCAATGCTATGGACCGCTAGCATGGGGTTAATGCTATTTTTTAGCTATTTATTGCTTATAGCATACGGAAAAACAACAGCCAAAAATGAAAACTTAATACCGATTGTTAATTTACACTGAAAACTATACGTCATGCGGCAAAAGGTATTACTCAAATGGATGGCGAACCACAATAGTTTCTACTCTATCGGGGCCAATAGAAACAATATCTACAGGGGTATCCAGTAAGGCTTCAATGCGTCTAATATAACTTCTGGCATTAACAGGAAGCTCACTTAACGACTTAGCTCCCACTGTAGACTCGTCCCAACCAGGCATTTCTTCATACACAGGGACTAGATTTTCATAGTCATCAGCGTGACAAGGAATTCCTATTTTTTTGCCCTCAGTGTCTTGATATGAAACACAGATCTTAATGATTTTAAGTCCATCTAGCACATCTAATTTTGTCAAACAGATTCCAGACACTGAGTTGATACGAATAGCTTGCTGAAGAGCTACAGCATCAAACCAGCCACAGCGGCGCTCTCTTCCTGTAGTAGCACCAAGCTCATGACCTTTAACACTAAGATGTTTCCTTATATCGCAAAATAATTCTGTCGGAAAAGGTCCGGAGCCAACCCTTGTCGTGTAGGCTTTGGTGATACCCAAAACATAGTCTAAGTATAATGGTCCAAATCCACTCCCTGTTGCTGTAGAACCAGCAGTAGTATTGGAAGAGGTTACAAAGGGGTACGTACCATGGTCAATATCTAATAGTGACCCTTGCGCGCCTTCAAACATTATATTGTCGCCACGCTTTCTAGCTAAATGCAGAATATTAGTAACATCATCAACCATAGGTTTTAGTTCATCCGCCCAAATTAAAGCTTTAGAGAGAGTGTCTTCATAATTCACAGCCTCTTCCCCATAAAAAGAGGTAAGCATAAAATTATGGTAGCCCATTAACTCTTTTAGCTTTAATGCAAACTTGTCTCTATTAAATATATCACCTAAACGAAGACCTCGACGAGCCACCTTATCTTCATAAGCAGGACCAATGCCTCTACCAGTAGTGCCGATCTTAGCTTCACCTCTAGCTTTTTCGCGCGCCCGATCAAGAGTAATATGCACCGGTAATATCAATGGGCAGGAGGGAGAAATGCGTAATCTTTTCCTTACTGGAACGCCCTGTTGATGCAGCTCCTCCATTTCTACCAACAAAGCATCAGGGGATAAGACAACTCCATTTCCAATCAAACATAAGACGCCCTCACGAAGAATTCCTGAGGGGATAAGATGCAATATTGTTTTTTTGCCATCAATAACGAGCGTATGGCCTGCATTATGGCCACCCTGAAATCTAGCAACCAAAGCGGCCTGATCTGTCAATAAATCGACAATTTTACCCTTGCCCTCGTCTCCCCATTGGGTGCCAAGGACTACTACATTCTTACCCATTTAATCTCTCTAGGTTCATTAAAAAATTTGGTTACATAGGAAGGATTTGAAATTTTCCATCAACTAAGATCAACTGCCGATCGCAACCCAGTTCATCATAATCTGGCTCTTGGTCAGGAAACCCAAGAATGACTCGATCGCCACTTAGTCGCAGTTTTTGTATCGCTTTATGCTGATCGTGGCTATCTGTGACTGGCGAAAAGATCCCTGAAGGTGGATCTTTTTGATTTTGAGTAAACTGAACCAGCATGTGCAGGCTCATATTGAAACCAGTTGCTGCGCGAGATCTGCCAAAATTTTTACCCACATGATCATATCTGCCGCCATTGCCAACAGCTTGCCCCACACCTGGGGCGTACGCAGCAAAAACCAGCCCAGTATGATAATGATAGCCCCGCAATTCGCTTAGATCAAAACATAGCTCCAGTTCAGGATTACTTATCTTCAAAGCATCAGCAACTGACTGCAGTTCGTCTAATGCAAGTTCAACCTCTGCTGGGGCTTCAGCAAGCAATTCTCGCGCCTTATCCAGCACAGAGATACCTCCTGCCAGATCAACCAAGGATCGCAACATTTCTGCATACACACCATCTTGTATATTTCCAGAAATCCAAAAATTAAGCTCCGGGATGGATTTGCGCTGAATCAGATCAAACAGCTCTTTTTCTTTCTGATCGGGTAGGCTTAATGCTTCGAGGAGGCTCTCATAAATACCGACATGACCAAGATCTAATCGCGGATTCTTCAAGCCAGCCAATACCAATGTTTCGACCATTAATCGAATAACTTCGATGTCTGCAGAAAGCCTTGACTCACCATAAAGCTCCACCCCAATTTGAATTGGTGATCGGCTTTCTAGCGGATAGCGAGGTTTCGTATAGAGCACAGGTCCCACATAGCTCAAACGACTTGGACCATTTCGTTTGAGGCTGTGTGAGTCCATGCGACTTGTTTGTGGTGTGATGTCGGCACGCACGCCCATCATCCTTCCGCTTACCTGATCGGTTAACTTGAACGTCATCAAGTCAAGATCTGAACCAGTTCCACTCAAAAGAGATTCAGTAAACTCCACCAATGGCGGGATTACTAAGTCATAACCCCAAGAATAGTATAGATCTAAAGCCTGTCGACGCAATTTCTCCATTTTAAGAGCCTGCTCAGGCAATACATCCTCAATACCATCTGGCAATAACCACTGATTAACTACAGCCATTACATCTACCTGCTTGATCTAAATTTTCCCATGAATCACAAAAAATTCCAATCATCCCCTTCTTAATTTATTCGCCTTTTTGACTGTTCAAGTAGCGAAAGAAGTCACTCTTTGGATCTACCAAAAGTACATCGCCTTTATTCGCAAAGGATGTTCTGTAGGCAGCCAAACTGCGGATGAAAGCGTAAAACTCTGGATTTTTTGTATATGCAGCAGCATAAGTAGAGGTTGCAGTTGCATCACCTTGGCCTCGGGTTTCCTCAGCGATCTTATACGCGTTGGCCAGCAAGATTGTCTTCTGACGGTCCGCATCTGCACGTATTTTTTCAGCCGATTCGCCCCCCTCAGAACGCAATATTCTAGCCTCTTTTTCACGCTCGGCCTTCATTCTCCTATAAACTTGCTCGCTTACTTCTGGCGGTAAATCAATCCCCTTAACGCGAACATCCACCACCTCGACCCCTAAGGCTTGAGGAAGAGTTAGATTGAGCTTATCTGCTAAGTGTTTCATTAGTTGGTCACGCTCACCAGACACCACCTCATGTAGCGTTCTTGCGCCAAATTGATTACGTAGACCATCATTCACACGGCTAGCTAAGCGCTCCTGAGCTACAGCCTGATTGCCGCCAGTCGCCCTATAGTAAACATCTACATCAATGATTCGCCACTTAGAAAAAGCATCAACGATTAACCTCTTTTTTTCTATAGTAAAAAAGCTAGCAGGGTCTGCATCCAGCGTTAGAACTCTGCCATCAAATTTTCTAACCTGATCAACAAAGGGAATTTTATAGTGTAATCCTGGTTGAATATCAGTTTCTATAAGACGGCCAAACCTTAACTTGACGCCTAGTTCTGTTTCTTGAATGACATACAAGGAGCTGCTGCCAATTAGGGCCAACACCAAAAAAAGTGCTAAGTATAAAGAACGAATAGTCATCTAACGACCCTCCCTTGATCTGGCTGAATTCTGGCGACTTGAGTTGTCATCATATTTGTCATTAGAATTGCTTGACCCATATGCCGGTAGTTTTACTTGCGATGAACTTGATTGCATAATTTTATCCAGAGGCAGATAAAGCATATTGTTGCCACCCTCGACATCAACTAGCACCTTTGTACTGCTACTCATAACTTCTTCCATTGTATCCAAATAAATTCGTTGGCGTGTTACTCCTGGTGCTTTATTGTATTCCGACAACAACAGCTCAAATCTCTTCGATTCACCCTGCGCCTCGGCAACCACTTGCTCCAGATAGCCATTAGATTCTTCAATCAATCGCTGGGCTTGACCTCTGGCTTCAGGAATAATGCCATTCGAATAAGTTTGAGCTTCATTAATAAGCCTCTCTTTATCTTCTCGAGCTTTAATCACATCATCATAAGCAGCTTTAACTTGGCCAGGCGGTTTAGCTTCCTGTATATTGATTTTACGAACCTTTATTCCTGTGCCATAGCTATCGAGATAAGTCTGTAGTCTGAGCTTAACCTCATCACCAATTTTTAAGCGCCCTGTAGAAACTACCTCGTCTAGCTTGCTACTACCCACCACATGGCGTAACGCACTATCAGAAGCTTGACGTAAGCTAAGTTCAGGGTCTTTTACATTAAGTACAAAAGCTTTT
>JBLIIR010000043.1:0-10211 GCA_047635255.1 Porticoccus sp.
GCCGTTTGACTTCTAAGAAAAGTCGCCCCATATGGATTGAATGATGCTGATCGCAGCAATCGGAGCCGTTTCTGTACGTAAAACTCTTGGCCCAAGTGCTAGTTGCTCAAAGTTTTTATGTGCAGATGCTTGTATTTCTTCCTCGGTCAGGCCGCCTTCAGGCCCTACTAAAAGAGAAACACTCGAAATCTTTTCTTCTCTGATAGCTGAGATGGTGTTGTCTCCACGATGATGGAGCACCAGTTTTTTTTCTGATTTGACGTTAGCAGTCCACTGGTTTATCTTGATGGGTAAATGTATTTGAGGAACTTTAGTTCTATAGGATTGCTCGCAAGCGCTAATGCAAATTTTTTGCCAGTGAGATAACTTGTTTTGTATTCTATTTTCGACTAATTTTACTTCTGTTCTTTGGGTAATCAGTGGCGTTATTTCAGTAACTCCAACTTCAGTGGCTTTTTGTATGACCCAGTCCATGCGATCGCCACGCGAAAGACCAATACCCAAATGAATACGTAATGGCGATTCTCGGTTGATCTCCAGGTAGTCGCTAACAAGTACAGTCAATTTTTTCTTGTTAGATCCTCTGATAGCCGCCTTAAACTCTCCGCCCTGACCATTAAACAATACGACCGGGTCTCCTGTGGTTAGTCTTAAAACGGTTCCTAGATGTCTGGAGGTCACATCATCAAGTGTTATCTCTAGTCCGGGCGAGAGGGCTTGGTTTGTGAAAACTCTAGTATTGCGCATGAGCGTCAATAAAACCCAGTCTTTTGCATAAAGAGAGACTCACGTCTGCTTGGTTCATTGTATAGAAGTGTAGACCGGGAGCGCCATGTGAAAGCAGGTTTTCGCAGAGGCTAGTTACAATGTCTAACCCAAAATCTCTGATGCTGTCGATATCATCACCATACTGATGGAGTCTTTTCTTGATCCAGCGCGGAATATCTGCACCGCAGCTGTCTGAGAATCTAATCAAATTATGGTAATTGGTAATGGGCATAATGCCAGGAATGATTGGAGCTTTAATGCCTGCTTTTTGGCACTGTTCTATAAAATAAGCATAGCTGTCAGGATTATAGAAATACTGAGTGATTCCACGACTGGCCCCAGCTTCAAATTTTTTCTTCAGCCAATAAATATCTTTTTCATAGCTTTCAGCTTCGGGGTGAATCTCCGGGTAAGCAGCAACTAAAATCTCAAAGCTGTCACCAAAGTGCTCACGGACAAAAGCAACAAGTTCATTTGCATAAATAAGCTGCTTGGCCCCACCCATGCCGGAGGGCAGGTCACCTCGGAGCGTCACAATTTTTTTGATTCCTGCCTCTTTGTATTCATGAAGTAGTGTGAGTAACGATGATTTTTCATCTGCACACACAGAGAGATGAGGGACTGCACTGGAACCTGCAGCCTGAATCGCCAATACAAAATCCCTAGTAAATTCTTTGGTGGAGCCGCCGGCACCATAGGTTACCGAAAAAAACTCTGGTTGGAGCCCACTCAGTTTGCGATGCACATGGATAAGCTTCTCCTTTCCTTCGGGAGTCTTAGGTGGGAAAAACTCAAAGCTCAGATGACGACTGTTCATAATTTACCAGGGGTTTTCAATAGCAGCGCTAGTTGCTAGGTTAATTAATTAGTATTTGTAGCTATCGTCCTTGAAAGGACCATCGATAGGTACGTTTATATACTTAGCTTGCGAGGCTTTGAGGCGAGTGAGGGTGCCGCTAAACCCTTTCACCATCTCGATAGCCACCTCTTCGTCTAGTTTTTTCGGTAGCACCTCTACACGCAATAAATCTGCTTTAGTAGCATTATCTTGATGCGCAAAAGCTTGTTTGTAAATATGCATTTGAGCTAACACTTGGTTTGCAAATGATCCATCCATTATTCGGCTGGGATGTCCCGTGGCATTTCCTAAGTTAACCAGCCTGCCTTCGGAGAGTAGCAACAAGTAGTCATTCGTTGCAGAGTCTCTAAAAACTTGATGAACTTGTGCTTTTACTTCAACCCATTCCCAAGTTTTGCGCATGTAAGCAGTATCAATTTCATTATCAAAATGACCAATGTTGCATACAACGCAACCTGCTTTTAGGTTATTTAGAATGTCGGCATCACAAACGTTATAGTTGCCAGTGGCGGTCACCATTAAATCCGTTGTTCTTAGCAAGGCGCTGTCTACACCCTTAGACGGATCACCGTCGA
The DNA here is from genome assembly GCA_047635255.1 of Porticoccus sp. Taxonomy (GTDB): domain Bacteria; phylum Pseudomonadota; class Gammaproteobacteria; order Pseudomonadales; family Porticoccaceae; genus Porticoccus. Next base: position 2,203 of record JBLIIR010000043.1, read on the forward strand.
CATAGGTGGACACTACTTCAAATCCATCCATGCAGGCCTGCATCGCACAAATTGGGTCTATCTCAGTGACTTTTACAATCATGCCCTCTTGGCGTAATGATTGTGCAGAGCCCTTGCCAACATCACCATAGCCAATAACGAGGGCTTTTTTTCCTGAAAGCAAGTGATCAGTTGCACGCTTAAGAGCATCACTGAGACTGTGGCGACAACCATATTTGTTATCATTCTTGGATTTTGTAACAGAATCATTTACGTTAATGGCAGGTATTTTTAGCTCGCCATTGTTGAGCATTTCATAAAGACGATGCACGCCAGTTGTTGTTTCTTCTGTGACTCCATGAACGTGTTCTAACACTTGCGGATATTTTTCATGAAGCAGCCCTGTTAAATCACCGCCGTCATCAAGAATCATATTTGCATCCCAAAGCTCTCCATCTTTTAGGATTTGCTGTTCAAGGCACCACTCGTATTCTTCTTCAGTTTCACCTTTCCAGGCAAAGACAGCGGTACCATTTGCAGCAATTGCAGCTGCTGCATGATCTTGTGTTGAGAAAATATTACAAGATGTCCAACGCACTTCAGCCCCTAAGGCTTCGAGCGTTTCGATTAATACAGCTGTTTGGATAGTCATATGAATACAGCCGAGAATCTTAGCTCCTTGGAGGGGTTGCGCTACATGATATTTTTTCCTGAGGGCCATTAATGCAGGCATTTCTGTTTCTGCTATGGCAATTTCTTTTCGGCCATACTCTGCTAGAGTAATATCTGCGACTTTGTAGTCGCTGTTAATAATCATATTGTTCATTTTCTATTCCTTTCGATATTAATTTGAATTTTAGTAAAATAATCTTTTATAAAGAGGCTTTTAAAGCATCAGCTTTATTGGTTCGCTCCCACGTGAAGTTCTCTTCCTCTCTGCCAAAGTGTCCATAGGCTGAGGTTGCTTGGTAAATAGGTCGTTTTAGATCCAGCATATCAATGACCCCCTGTGGGCGAAGATCAAAATTCTCTCGCACCAACCGCACAATTTCGCCATCACCAAGTTTTCCTGTATTAAAGGTATTGATGCTGATGGAAGTTGGCTCTGCAACACCAATTGCATAAGAAACTTGTATTTCGCAACGATCAGCAATGCCTGCTGCCACAATATTCTTTGCCACATAGCGTGCCGCATAGGCTGCAGATCTATCAACCTTAGATGGATCTTTTCCTGAAAATGCTCCACCGCCATGGCGGGCCATTCCGCCATAGGTATCAACAATAATTTTTCGACCAGTGAGCCCGCAATCCCCCATAGGACCGCCAATAATGAACTGTCCCGTGGGGTTGATGTGATACTGGGTGCCTTTGTGAAGCCATTCTTCCGGAATTACCGGTTTAATGATTTCTTCAAGTACAGCTTCTCGAAGATCCGACAGTGAGACATTAGGAGCATGTTGAGTGGAAAGCACGACGGCATCTACTGCAACGGGCACACCATTATCATAGCGCAAGGTTAACTGGCTTTTAGCATCAGGGCGCAACCATGCTAACTCACCATTTTTCCGCAACTGGGCTTGCTGTTCTACTAGCCGGTGCGCATAGTAAATGGGCGCTGGCATCAGGACTTTTGTTTCATTGGTTGCATAGCCAAACATCAAACCTTGATCTCCGGCCCCGAGCTCTTTTCCTTCACCTTCATCTACGCCTATAGCAATGTCATTGGACTGTTTGCCGATGGCGTTAATTACGGCACACGAGGCACCATCAAAACCTATATCAGAGCTTGTGTAGCCAATGCCTGTAATGACATTGCGGACAATATCTTCCAAATCGACATAGGTGTTCGTCCTTACTTCGCCAGCAATAACAACCATGCCTGTTTTGACCATTGTTTCTGCGGCAACCCGAGAATGAGGATCATCTTTAAGAATAGCATCTAGGATCGCATCAGAAATTTGATCAGCCATTTTGTCTGGATGTCCCTCGGAAACAGATTCTGAAGTAAAAAGACTGTAATTAGACATATTTTTTCCCTATTGTGATAAATAGTCACTTAGTTTTTTTTAAAAATTGCCGCAGCTGTATTTGAAAACCATTGCGTTGAGCGAGATAAAGACTTTCTCCTTCATCTAGCCCTGCAGCATTAGCCCAACCACTTAAGTCGTTGGGTTCAAAACCCAGCCATAGGTCACCGCATGATTCATACGCCCAAGTTTGATCGTGACGACAAAGCTCTGTAATTATCAAGACACCATTTTTTTTAAGCAATCCAGCCAGATCATTCAAAATAGCTGCTGGGTCTGGCGCATGATGAAGCACCATATTTAGGGTGATGCAATCAACCACCAATTTCTTTTCTAAGGCTAGCCGAGTATCGCCATGAATTAGCTCTACATTAGCTAACTTGTGGTCTTGGGTTCTTTTTTGAGACAGAGCAAGCATTTCTTTTGATGTGTCGAGAGCAATTACCCGATCAAATCGCTTTGAAAGCTCTAAAAGAAAAGCTCCTTCTCCTGGCCCCACCTCAAGAACTTGGCCCTTTTTTTTAGACGTCGAATCCAAAAACTCAGTTACTGTTTGTCCGTATTGTGCATAGCTGGCAATTAGGTCCTGATTTGCATGAAACTGGCTAACATTTTGTTCAAAAAATTCTCGTGAAGCTCGAGTGCGCTCAAGGTTTATAAGTTGAATTCGTTGTGCTAGATCAGAACAAATCTCAATCAAATCAATAGTTGCAAAAAGACTACGATGCAGTTCTTGCATAGCTGGCTTTGCAGGTAGCGGAGAGCGCCTATAAAATATTGTGTTGCCTTCTCTGCGTGTAACAACAAGTCCAGCATTAGCAAGCACTTTTAAATGATGACTCATGCCAGATTGCTTTACCTCAAAGAGTTCGCTGAGCTCAAGGACGCCATAGGCGTTATGTTGTAGGACTCTGAGAATATCTAAACGAAGTGATTCTCCAGCAGCCTTGAAGAAAGCTGCTAAGGCAGTTGTATTCAAGGCTGTTTGGTTGAGATAAGAATCGTTTATTTGTTGAACAGTAGTTATCATTTGTGGCAATTTTATCATAAATCTTAATCTATATCAAAAAATATTGATATAGATTAAGGTGTATAATTAGAATGTTTACGAAAGCCTCTTAGTAAGAGAGAATGTCACCCCGTTTTTTTTGAATGTCTCAATGATTTATTTAAGTAGGAGTCTTTAAATGCTTTCTAGACGTGATCTTGCCAATGCAATTCGCTCGCTGAGTATGGATGCTGTTCAGAAGGCCAATAGCGGCCATCCTGGGGCCCCCATGGGGATGGCAGATATCGCTGAGGTGCTATGGAATGACTATTTGAATCACAATCCTGCGGATCCGTCTTGGGCTGACCGTGACCGCTTTGTGTTATCTAATGGTCATGGCTCTATGTTGTTATATTCATTGCTGCATTTAAGCGGCTACGATCTGTCCATAGAAGATTTAAAGAATTTTCGCCAGCTACATTCAAAAACACCCGGGCATCCAGAGTATGGATATACGCCAGGTATAGAAACAACAACAGGTCCGCTGGGGCAAGGGTTGAGTAATGCTGTAGGGATGGCGTTAGCCGAGAAAGTCCTAGCCGCTCAGTTCAACAAAGAAGGGCATGAGATTATAGATCATTACACATATTGCTTCTTGGGCGATGGTTGTCTTATGGAGGGAATTTCACATGAAGTATCTTCTTTTGCTGGCACCCAAAAATTGGGTAAGTTGATTGTCTTTTATGACGATAATGGCATATCCATTGATGGCGAGGTTGAAGGATGGTTTACAGATGACACGCCGGCTCGCTTCGAGGCGTATGGCTGGCAGGTAATTCCTCATGTTGATGGGCATGATGCTGATGCCATAAAGATGGCTATTGAAGAAGCTCGCATGCAAAAAGATCAACCCACCTTGATATGCTGTAAAACTATTATTGGTTTTGGTTCTCCTAACAAGCAGGGCAAAGAAGACTGCCACGGAGCGCCATTAGGCGCTGAAGAAATTGAGTTAGCCCGTAAACAGCTGGATTGGCAGTTTGGTCCGTTTGAGATTCCATCAGATATGTACACACGATGGAACGCAATTAAAAAAGGCGCGGCCTCTCAGCTGGAATGGAATAAAAAATTAAGTAGTTACCGTAATGCCTATCCTGAGCTTGCTATAGAGCTTGCGCGTCGTTTGAGTGGAGATTTACCTAAAGATTTTAATGAGAAGGCGAATACTTACATTACTCAGTGCCAAGAAAAGATGGAAAAGATTGCATCTCGAAAGGCATCGCAGAATTGTTTGAATGTCTATGGCCCCTTGCTGCCTGAATTATTGGGAGGCTCTGCTGACTTGGCAGGGTCAAATTTGACCCTTTGGTCTGGATCAAAAGGTATCAGTAGCGAGGATGCGTCGGGAAATTATTTGTTTTATGGCGTGCGTGAGTTTGGCATGAGTGGCATGATGAACGGCATTACACTGCATGGTGGATTTATTGCCTATGGTGCTACATTCCTAATATTTATGGAATACGCTAGGAATGCAGTACGCATGGCGGCACTCATGAAGCAGAAAAGTATCTTCGTCTACACCCACGACTCTGTGGGATTAGGCGAGGATGGTCCGACACATCAGCCGGTAGAACAATTAACTGCTCTGCGATCAACCCCTAACTTAGAAACCTGGCGTCCCTGCGACACCATAGAATCGGCAGCATGCTGGAAGAGAGCCCTCGAGAGAAACGATGGCCCGAGCGCACTGGTGTTTAGCAGGCAAAATTTAACTGCACAGCTACGCAGCAAGCAACAAGTGGCTAATATATCTAGAGGGGGCTATATATTATATGAGGCCTCAGGAGATTTGGACGCTATCATTATTGCAACTGGTTCGGAAGTAGACTTGGCGATTGATGCTGCAGCTCTATTGTCTGAGAAGGGTATTAACACCCGACTTGTATCAATGCCTTGCGCTGAAATTTTTTCTGCACAAGAATCCACTTACCGTGACGCGGTCTTGCCTCCTACCCTAAGAGCTCGGGTAGCGGTAGAGGCAGGTCATGCAGATTATTGGTATAAATATGTTGGGCTTGATGGCAGAGTGATTGGTATGACAACTTTTGGTGAATCAGCCCCAGGTGGAAAGGTAATGGAGCACTTTGGATTTACGGCGGACAATATAGTTAATGCCGTCTTAGCACAGCTGTAATTGATTCTGGAGCAAACTATGGGTGGCAATCAGGAGGATATGCTGTGATTCGTGTGGCTATTAACGGTTATGGCCGCATTGGACGCTCTGTATTGCGTGCATTATATGAATCTAAGCATCGTGAGCATATACAAGTGGTCGCCATTAATGAGCTTGCTGATTGCAAAACTATAGCACACCTGACTAAATATGATTCAACCCATGGGCGCTTTCCTGGTAGCGTTCAACTTGAAGATAGCATCCTACTGGTCAATGGGGACAATATTTCCATATTTCAGTTCAAAGATATCAGTCAGTTGCCTTGGGCCACCTTAAACATTGATCTAGTCTTGGAGTGTAGCGGTGCTTTTACTGATCGCTTGACGGCAGAACAACATATATTGGCTGGAGCTAAAAAAGTACTCTTCTCGCAGCCAGCCGAGCCAAATGTAGATGCCACCATTGTCATTGGCGTTAATGAAAATAGCCTAAATGGCAATGAAGCTATTGTTTCTAACGCATCTTGTTCGACTAACTGTGTGGTGCCAGTCATTAAGGCTCTTCATGAAGCCTTTATGGTCGAAGGGGGTGTAATTACAACTATTCATTCCGCCATGAATGATCAGCCAGTTATTGATGCCTACCACCATACTGACTTGCGAAAAACACGTGCTGCAATTCATTCTATTATTCCTGTAGATACCGGTTTAGCTTTGGGTATTGATAGAATGTTGCCCGAGCTAGCTGGACGTTTTGAAGCTCAAGCTATGCGTGTGCCTACGATCAACGTATCAGTTATCGACTTGTCTATTTTGCTTAAAAAAGATGTAGATGTTTCTTCTGTGAATAGGGCCTTGGAGGCAGCGTCTCATGGGGTCTTATCCGGTATTATTGGATACACAGAGGAACCTCTTGCCTCTTGCGATTTCAATCATGACATGCGGAGCGGTATTGTCGATGCTAGCCAAACGCGTGTTAGCCAGCAGCGACTAGTGAAAGTCTTGATTTGGTTTGATAATGAATGGGGGTATGCAAATCGCATGCTTGAGCTAGCTAAGCATTGGATAGATTTGAGAAAATAAGGATAGTGTGATTTTGAATGTAGTTAAAATGACAGACTTATGCTTGAAAGGAAAACGTGTCCTGATTCGTGAGGATTTTAACGTTCCAATCAAAAATGGAGTTGTTTCTTCAGACGCCCGTATCCGTGCCGCATTACCAACTATTCAATGTGCTCTGGAGTCTGGCGCTAACGTAATATTAATGTCTCATCTGGGACGTCCCACCGAAAACAAGTTTGACCACCAGTATTCTATGCAGCCAGTTGCTAGACACTTAAGCGCACTGCTTGGGATGAAAGTGAGAGTGGTTCCAGATTGGACAGAACGACTTTCTTGTCATGACGGCGAAATAGTATTGCTAGAGAATGTTCGTTTTAATCAAGGAGAAAAAACGAATAGTGAAGCCTTGGCAAAGGCTTATGCCTCTATTTGTGATATTTTTGTCATGGATGCTTTTGGGGCCGCACATCGATCTCAGGCTTCTACCCATGGCGTAGCAAAATATGCTCTAGTTGCTTGCGCCGGACCTTTGTTGGTTCGTGAATTAGAAATGCTTGAGAGGGTCTTGGAAAACCCAGCGCGCCCTATGGTGGCGATTGTGGGAGGATCAAAAGTGTCTACAAAGCTTGCCGTGCTAGAAAAAATGTCAGATAAAGTTGATCAGCTCGTGGTAGGCGGCGGTATCGCTAATACTTTCTTGGCAGCACAAGGACTGTCGATAGGCAATTCATTGTGCGAGCATGACTTTATTGCTGACGCACAAAGAATTATGATGAAAGCCAATATACTTCTCCCAACTGATGTCATGGTGGGCCAAGAATTCTCAGAGTTTGCTACAGCCACTTTAAAGGCAACGGAAGAGATTTCTAGCGAGGATATAATTTTGGATATTGGTCCTGTTTCAGCAAAAAAATTAGCTAACATGCTCAAGCAAGCCGGAACCATTTTATGGAATGGACCTGTCGGTGTATTTGAATTCGATCAATTTGGAAAAGGCACTCGAGCAATTGCAGAAGCAATTGCCGATAGCAAGGGATTTTCTATTGCTGGAGGCGGGGATACTCTGGCGGCGATAGATAAATATGGTATTGCCGATAAAATTTCTTATGTATCCACAGGTGGGGGCGCTTTTCTGGAATACGTAGAGGGGAAAGTTCTTCCTGCTGTAGAGATTCTTGAGAGCCGGTTTAGAAAAAAGGCTTAAGTAGGTTAAAATATAAAAAACTGTAGCTGTTCATCAGTTATCTTAAAGGCTGGGCGACTAGCAGAATTATTAGGGAATAAACTCATGGCTCTTATTTCAATGCGACAATTATTGGATCACGCTGCCGAAAATGGATACGGTGTTCCTGCGTTTAACGTAAATAATTTGGAGCAAATGCGTGCGATTATGGAGGCTGCAGATATCACTAGCTCGCCAGTAATTGTTCAAGCCTCGGCAGGCGCCAGAAAATATGCTGGAGCACCTTTTCTGAGGCATTTAATCTTAGCGGCTATAGAGGAATTTCCTCATATCCCAGTGTGCATGCATCAAGACCATGGTACGAGCCCTGATATCTGTCAACGCTCTATTCAGCTGGGCTTTAGTTCAGTGATGATGGACGGCTCTTTGATGGAGGACGGAAAAACTCCAGCATCTTATGAATATAACGTCGCAGTTACAAAAAAAGTAGTTGAAATGGCCCATGCATGTGGGGTGTCTGTAGAGGGTGAGCTAGGTTGCTTGGGGTCTCTGGAGACTGGCCAAGCTGGAGAAGAAGACGGCGTTGGAGCTGAAGGAA
>JBLIIR010000044.1:0-9951 GCA_047635255.1 Porticoccus sp.
AGGTTTTCCACAGTCATATCAGTTACTTCTTTATGACTTTTTAAAAAATGACCTAAGTTATTGATATTAGAATTTAATTTTATAAGTTATTGTTTTTATTAAATATTTTTAGTTGATTAAAAAATGACCAATTTAACTTAGGCTCCCAAAGCGAGTGGTCCTTACTGAGTTTTATTAAGGTAATCCACAAAGTTATCCACAGATATTGTGGGTAACTTTACGGTATCAAAAAACAATAGATTGTCAATAAAAATTCGATAGTTTCCTCTCCCGGGATTAGCGAATTAACACTAATTTTCTCTCTGTCCTTGTCCCGTGCGCACAGATTGGTTTTTGGGGTGAATATTTGTACTATAAAATATAGTTATATCAGCGATGGTTTTCATGAAAAACATATTCTTTGCTCTTTGCTCTTTGCTCTTTGCTCTTTGCTCTTTGCTCTTTGCTCGTTACAGGTAAATAAAATTACAGCACTTCAAAATGAACTATTTTATGAATAAAAGTTGTATGCCCTTGTGCGTAACATTTTTGGATGGACTCGAATCTTCAGCTTGTGTAATTGCTGCAGACCTTAGCTTGCCTGTCTTGGAATACAAAAAAATCGATAAGATGAAGGATGGGACGATTCTAGTTCTAAGCCATCTTGGTTTAGCTATACAGAGGTTAGGTAAAAATTCCCCCGGGCCTGTACGCTGTGATTTCGTTCACGGCACAGCAAATCACCGTCGTTTGTATGGGGGAGGCAAAAATCAAGATATCGCAAAAGCTGTAGGGGTATCAAATGGCGGGTACAAGCCGTTTGTGGTAGACCTAACTGCTGGCTTAGGTGGTGACGGTTTTGTTTTAGCTTCATTGGGGGCAAAAATGTTAATGATTGAGCGAAATCCGGTAGTCTCGGCTTTGCTCTATGATGGACTTGCTAGGGCAAGAAGAGAGGCAACAAATACAGGGGCTGATCTGGAGAAGATATTGAAACGTATTTCTCTGGTGCATGGAGATGCGGATTTTTACCTAAGGGGTCTCGAAGAAACATCGAGGCCTGATGTTGTTTACCTTGATCCCATGTTTCCATGTAGAGAAAAATCAAGCAAAGTAAAAAAAGAAATGCAACTACTGCACCAGTTACTGGGCTCAGATGACGATGGATCCAGCCTCCTTTCTTTGGCAAAAGAAAAGGCAAGATACCGCGTTGTGGTGAAAAGACCAGTCTATGCACCATTTTTGGCAGACCAGCAACCCGGGTATTCCCTGAAAGGAAAATCAACTAGATTTGATATTTATCCGCTAAAAAAATTACCTAGTTGAAAAAAATACCCATTTTAGACGACTGATTTTTGGTTCTAAGCAAGTAGTTTTTCAAGAATTCTTTGGTAGATTTCACTCAGACAGTCAAGACCCTTGACGCTCGTGCATTCATTAAGCTGATGAATGGTCGCATTGACTGGACCCAACTCAACAACTTGGCTTCCATGGGGTGCAATGAAGCGACCATCTGATGTCCCTCCTGCAGTCGATAGTTTAGTTTTTATACCAGCCACCTCCAGAATGCTTTCCATTGTTGATTCTATCAGAGGGCCTCTGGAGGTAAGGAATGGTTCTCCGCTCAGCACCCATGATATTTTATAGTTGAGATTGTGTTTATCTAAGATTTCTTCTGTTCGGGCTTTAATTTCTTTTTCTGTAATCTCAGTCGAATATCGAAAATTAAACAATACTTTAGCTTTTTCTGGGATTACATTAGTGGCTCCTGTGCCACTTTGGATATTAGATATTTGAAAACTTGTAGCCGGAAAAAATTCATTTCCTTTATCCCAGCATTCAGCCACTAGATCAGACAATGCTGGTGAAATATTATGAATGGGGTTGTCCGCTAACTGGGGATAGGCAACATGCCCTTGAACGCCTTTGATAGTTAGCTCTGCACCCAATGATCCCCTGCGACCATTTTTGATCACATCGCCAACGATTTCTGTACTTGAGGGTTCGCCGACCAAGCACCATTCAGGAATTTGGTTGGATTGCTGTAGCCACTCAATGACTTTTACTGTTCCGTTTGTAGCTGGCCCCTCTTCATCGCTAGTGATAAGAAAAGCAATTTTTCCTGGATGATCTGGGTAGATTAACACAAACCTTTCTGCCGCAGTGACCATTGCTGCTAGAGAGCCCTTCATGTCGGCAGTACCTCGCCCATAAAGCAGACCCCCTTCTATTAGAGGTTTGAATGGAGGGCGAGCCCAGCTTTTCACATCACCGATTGGAACGACATCTGTATGACCAGCAAAACAAAATGTGGGCCCCGTTGTTCCATGCACTGCCCAGAAGTTTCTTACATCGCCGCTAGGGAGGTTCTGGATATTGAAGCCGGCAGATTTAAGGCGACCAATCATTAGGTCTTGGCATCCAGCGTCATTTGGTGTGACAGATTCACACTTTATTAACTCGCAAGCCAATTGCAGTGTTGTGGAAAGTTTTGGTAGAGCGGTATCCATGTATTTAGCCTTTAATTTGAAGAATGCAAAGCTTCGTTTAATTCTACAGCTGAATGATTGGTCAGACATTCGACTGCACCTGTTTCAGAATTACGTCTAAACAGAAGATCATTTTTACCAGCCAAGTTGCGAGCTTTGGTTTGAGTCACAATCTTCCCGCAATCATCCAGCAAGCTGACTTTTGTACCCGCGGTGATGTATAGGCCTGCTTCAATAGTACAACGATCCCCCAAAGGGATGCCTAGCCCAGAGTTAGCGCCTAACAGACATTGGCTGCCTATAGTGATAATGATTTGTCCGCCGCCAGATAGGGTTCCCATGGTTGAGCTCCCGCCACCTAAGTCAGAACCTTGTTTTACAAACACCCCCTGTGAGATGCGCCCTTCAATCATGCTTGTATTTTCCGTTCCAGCATTAAAGTTTACAAAACCCTCATGCATAATGGTGGTTCCTTCCCCAATATAAGCCCCCAAGCGAACTCTTGCTGTATCAGCAATTCGGACTCCTGATGGCACTATGTAGTCAACCATCTTGGGAAATTTATCTATACTTGTAACTGATAAATTGGAATTTCTCAGACGAGAGGCTAGCTGACGCTCGGCAAGCTCGTTAACATCGATAGCACCCTCATTTGTCCATGCAACATTTGGAAGGACTCCAAATATTCCAATAAGATTTATATTGTTTGGTTTGACAAGCCTGTGTGAAAGAAGATGAAGCTTTAAATATCCTTCTGGCACCGAAACCACAGGACTGTCAGTTTCTAATATGGTTGCTATGGCTGGCCTCTCAGTATTTTTTAATTGGTTTGCAATTGAGGCAAGGTTAGATTTTTTTGTATCTAGAAATGCATTAGAAAGCTTCTCTAGCAGAGCCTTATTTAAAGGTATATCACGGTTTCCGCCGGCGTATCCTAGTGTTGTTTTTAGTATTTTCACCAAAGATTCGTCAGGGTTTAATTGGGGTTCTGGGTAAAAGACTTCCAGCCATGTACTACTTTTATTCTGAGTGCCAATACCCAGACCAAAACTAAAGATTGTTGTCATTGTTATACTTCCCGAATGAAAATTATTAAATAAACTACGTTAAGGTTGGTGAGCAAAAATTGCCTTGTATTGACCTAATGTAAATCCAACATGGATAGCGCCATCTACATCCAATATAGGCCTCTTAATCATTGTTGGCTGCTCCAGCAGTAATTGTATGATGTTGAGCCCAGAAACTTTTTTTTGAGTCTCCATAGGAAGCTTTCTCCATGTGGTTCCTCTTTTATTAAGAACAACTTCATATCCAGCTGCAAGCACCCATTTTTCTAGTGTAGCTTTGGTCAGCGTACCGTCTCGCAAGTCATGAAACTGGTGATGTATGTTGTTCTGGTTGAGCCATTTAGTCGCTTTACGTATCGTGTCACAGTTTTTTATGCCGTACATCGTAATTTTGTGCATATTTTTATCAAAATACAGTAATGAAATTTTTGTTGATTCGAAATTATAGAGGGATAGTTCGGTAGTTGCCAAAAAACACACCTAATTATTTTTAATAATTTTTTTAATTAAAAAATGAAAATTGTAATTAAGAGTCAGGAGGAGTTGGGAGTGATTGCAATATCAAGATTTTTGGGTTCTCAAAGGCTTCTGTCTGTTTGGATACAAAGTTGTACAGATTTCACAAATTGTACCGTCGCAGCTCCAAGCGGAACAAAATTCACGACCAAAGTAAATAAATTGCAGGTGAAGGGTGCTCCAACTTTTTTTGGGGAATAAAAATTTTAAATCTTTCTCTGTTTGGATGACACTTTTCCCATTGGTGAAACCCCATCTCTGAGCCAAACGATGAATATGAGTATCAACTGCAAATGCAGGATGACCAAAACCTTGCGAGATAACAACGCTAGCTGTCTTGTGGCCAACTCCAGGCAGACTTTCAAGCGCTTTAATATCTTCTGGTACCACACCATTAAACTTCTCAACGAGGATACTTGACAGTCCAGAAATAGCTTTGGATTTTTGTGGGGCTAGACCGCAGGGACGAATGATGTCATATATGTCTTTTATTGGAAGGGCGGACATATCCCTTGGGTTGCTCGCTTTCTTGAATAATGCAGGGGTAATTTGATTAACTCGAGAATCGGTGCATTGTGCAGACAGCAGAACTGCAACAAGCAAAGTATAAGTATCCTTGTGCATTAGAGGTATGGGTGGAGAGGGGTAAAGTTTATTCAGTCTGTGGAGGACATAGCTTGCCCTTTGTTTTTTTAGCATAGTTTAGTTTAACTGGAAGATGTAATAAGTTGTTTGACTCTTTCTGCCGCTTCTCGGCACTCTTCTACAGTGGCCACTAAGGCCATTCTTATGTAATTTTCTCCAGGGTTGCTGTTATTTGAGAGTCTCCCAAGATAACGACCAGGCAATACAGTGACATTTTGCTGAGAAAATAATTCTCTAGAAAAAAATTCATCGTTACCTACTCCTGCAGGAAGAATGTTGACCCAAAGATAAAATCCTGCATCCGGCATGTTTAATGGTAAAGAATCCCCTAGAATCTGTTGAAATATTTGGAATTTTTGGCGATATTTATCTCGGTTCTTTTTTACATGCACTTCATCGTTCCAAGCAGCGATGCTGGCTGATTGAGTGATAAGAGGCATAGCGCATCCGTGATATGTCCGGTAGCGCAAAAACGATGCAATAATATTTGCATCTCCTGCAATAAATCCAGATCTTAGCCCAGGCAAATTAGAGCGTTTTGAGAGGCTGTGAAAAACGACGCAACGAGCATAATCATTGCGTTGCATTTTGGCGCAAGCTTCTAGCAAGCCAGTAGGTGGATTATTTTCGTTATAGTATATTTCTGAGTAGCATTCATCGCTTGCGATAATAAAATTATGCCGATCAGCAAGGTTAATTAATTCTTGCAGAGCAGTCATGCTAAGCACTGCACCACTAGGGTTTCCAGGTGAACAGATATAGATTAGTTGACACGCATCCCAGATTTCAGCTGTGACAGAACTAAAATCTGTCAAAAACCCTGTTGCTTCGTTACAGTCAAGAAAATGCAATCTTGCCCCAGAAAGGAGTGCGGCCCCCTCATAGATTTGATAAAAAGGATTAGGGATTAGAATAAGCGGATTATTTTCTCTATCAATAGTGGCTTGAGCAAAGGCAAAAAGAGCCTCTCGAGTTCCATTTGCTGGCAATACCTGTGTATTTGGATCTATATCTTTCAACATAAATCGATTTTTTAGCCAATCTGAAATTACCTGCCTAAACTCCAGGGTTCCTTTTGTGCTTGGGTACATTGATAATTTATGCATTGAGGCCGCAATTGCTTCTTCAACAAAACTGGGTGGCGAGTGTTTTGGTTCTCCGACTGACAAGGATATATGAGCTAATTCTTTTGGCGGCACAATATCAGAAAGCAGTGATGAGAGCCGCTCAAAAGGATACTGGTGAAGCTTATCAAGGTCTCTATTCATTATTGCTGTATCATAAATTGATGGTGGGTGACTGATTTTTCCAAAATAGCCTAGTAGTTTTCACTACTCTTGGTTTTTTATTGAATTCTTTATTCCCAAAGATTCATCTTTTGGAGTGGTGCGCCCTCTATGTGCTCCATTACTCGAGCATCAAGCTCATAACAAACAGTCTCTTTTATCTGGGCGCATAAAAAAGGATCACTTAAGGGTCGATAGTTCATGTCTACCAGATGAAAAATGTCTTCAACCCGCTCTCCTAGAGTTGAAATTTTTGCGCTAAGTAGTCGTAAATTGAATTTCATGAAAATTTGACCCAAATGCATTAGCAGACCAGGTCTATCTGGTGTAATGACCTCAAGCATTGTACTCATTTTGTCGATATCATTACTGATATTGACAATGGTCGTCATGCTAAATTTCTTAAGAGTGGATGGAATTCTTCGTTGCACATCCACAACAGATTGGTTGGTATTCTGGAATGCTTTTTTTAGTGCCGCCTCAATCTGTGCGATGACCTTAGTCTGGTCTCCAAATGGCTTATCTGATTCATTAAGGGCATAAAAAATATCAAAGGTGTTATCTTTTGTGTCTCTATGTAAGCTAGCATCCAAAATTCTTAATTGCAGTTTGTCAAGCGTGGCTGCGGTTATAGGAAATACGTTATACAGGCCGTTAGTATGTATGAATATCTGCGTAGCAACAGGAGTCTCTACCCCTTTGTCTTTTATTAAGATGACTGGGTTTGCTGCATCTTTTTTCTTTGAGATCGCTACGGTATACCTGGCAATATCATCCGCACTCTCTTTAAGAAAAAACTCGTCATCAAGATCGACCCATATTTTTTTGACAATCCCACTATCGATATTATCTTTAGCCATCTCTTTTATGGCAGCAGTTTTGGTATTTAGCACCCAGCTCTCTCGGCTTACTGGATTTTCAAGCCCTCGACTTAAGGCTTTTTTCGTCTCAGTATATAATTGGCGCATGAGAGATGCTTTCCAGCTATTCCATAGCTCTGGATTAGTGGCAATGATGTCAGCCACGGTAAGAACAAGCAGATAGTTTAATCGAACCTGAGTGCCAATTATTTTAGCAAATTTATGGATAATATCCGGGTCAGAAATGTCAGATCGCTGAGATGTGCTAGACATCAATAGGTGATTTTCCACCAGCCATGAGACCAGCTTCACTTCTTCTACTGAAAGACCGTGACGCTTACAAAAATTAGCAGCATCCACTGCGCCTAAAACAGAATGATCGCCCCCTCGACCTTTGCCCATATCGTGATAGAGCCCAGCAATAAATGCTAACTCAGGTTTTGGTAGTTTCTTGTATACATACGCAGTCATTGGGAAATTGTGAGCTACCTCCGGCTTGTCAAAAGTACGCATGTTTTTAATTAACTGAAGTGTGTGAGCGTCTACAGGGTATTGATGGAAGAGGTCATGCTGCGTTTGCCCGATAATTTTCCCAAATTCAGGCAAGTACCTCCCCAGTATGCCATATCTAGTCATACGTTGAAGCTGAGTGGTCATACGATGAGGCGATCGCAATAAACGCAAAAATAGCGCTTTGTGGACCGATGAGTTACGGAATGGCTGATCGATTAATTTGCGATACTGGCGAATTTCACGAATTGTAGCAGCACGAATACCTAGAATATTTTTGTTTTCGCCTAGCAGACAGAAAATTTCAAGAAGTGCTGATGGATGTTTGGCAAAAATATGATCGCTGGTAGTTTCAATGTGTCGATTTCTTACGATAAAGCGCTCATTTAGCAAATAGTTTTCCTTGGCTCTATCTTTGCGAATAATTACTTCATCAAGATATTGAAGAAGAACATCATTTAGTTCGCGAATAGATAACACTACTTGGTAGTAGTGTTGCATAAATTGCTCGACACCCAGTCGTTTTTCACCATCTTTATAGTTGAAAATTTTTGCAATTTCGCGTTGATGATCAAATAGTAAGCGCTCTTCTGGCCTTTCTGCTATTAAGTGTAAACAGTAACGCACTTTCCAAAGAAAAGCCTCATCTCGCTTAAGTCGAAGATATTCTTCCGAGGTAATGAAATCATCGCCAATCAATTCTTCTAAAGAGTCAACATTGAAGTGACGCTTGGCCACCCAATTGATCATTTGAATATCTCTCAGCCCTCCCGGAGCTTCTTTGATATTCGGCTCTAGGTTGTACTCAGTATTGCCATGTTTTTCGTGACGCGCATTTTGCTCCAGCAGCTTAGCCTGAAAGAATTTATTTGAGGGCCAAATTTTGAGAGGCCATACCCTTGAGGCTCCTGTCTTTTTTACCATGAGTCGCCTAAGCCTCTCTTCACCGCATATTGTTCTCGTTTCCATCAGGTTGGTTGCTGTGGTGATATCATTTTTCGAGGCTTGAATGCACTCCGATATTGAGCGAACACTGTGACCGATCTTTAGTTGAATATCCCATAAAAATGCCAGAAAACTTTCTATGTCTTCTCGGTAACGGCTTGGGTTGCCAGAGCGAATTAAAAGCATCAGATCAATATCTGATTGAGGGTGAAGTTCGCCGCGTCCATAGCCACCTACTGCTACAAGCGATATTTTTTCATCCCAGTCAAATTTATTCCATGCATACCGAAGAATTAGGTCAATAAAGGAGGTCTTTTCTGCAATTAAGACTGAGGTTTGCTCTCCCTGATAAAACCTGGAGTCAAGATTTCCATTGGCTAGGCTAATAGCATTTTTGAATACTTGAATATGATTTTTTTTTAATAAGTCGCTACAAAATTGCTCTTCGTTAAAAAGAATTAAACATTTTTTAGAGATTGTAGCTGGCTTTACCATCAAAAATTTTCTTCACTACGGGCGGTTAGAACCTCAACTCCACTGGCAGTAACAGCAAGAGTGTGCTCCCACTGAGCTGATAGTCGACCGTCCACAGTCTCTACTGTCCACCCATCTTTTTTTAGCTTAGTGTGATGCCTGCCGGCATTAAGCATAGGCTCTATCGTGAACGTCATGCCCTCTTGTAACTCATAGCCTGTGTCAGGTCGTCCAAAATGAAGTACCTGGGGGTCTTCATGAAATTCTGTGCCTATGCCGTGCCCACAATAGTCTCTTACGACGCTATAGTAATTGCTTTCGGCATGCCGCTGAATGATATGACCAATGTCTCCAAGACGAACGCCCGGCTTTACTATTTCTATGGCCTTATAAAGACTTTCCTGGCAGATATTGACTAGTCGTTTGGCATGACTGGTAGGGGTGCCTACAAAAAACATTTTGCTTGTATCTCCAAAATATCCATCTTTGATAACAGTAATATCTAGATTGATAATGTCACCATTTTTTAAGCGCTTGCTTTCTGAAGGTATACCGTGACAAACAACGTGGTTAACTGATGAGCATATAGATTTAGGAAAGCCTTTATAGTTTAAAGGTGCAGGGATGGCTTTCTGAACATCTATGATATGATTATGACAGATTTGATTTAATTCTTCAGTTGATACGCCGGATATAATATAGGGCTCGATTAACTCTAGGACTTCTGCAGCAAGTTTTCCAGCAACACGCATTTTGTCAAGCTCGTCAGAATTTTTTATATGAACAGGCATAAATTTTTTCCGTATCGAAGATGTTTTTTCTGAAGAAAATTTCAGTATATTATATACATTATATAGGATTGCAGTTCCTAATTGGAATGCTCCAAGCAATCTGATCATAGATTTAAAGATTATTTTCTTTCATCTTGGCTTGTTTTCTTTCATCTTGGCTTGATTGATGTTTTTTATAAAATATATATAGCTATAATATTTGTTAGTTACCCCTCTTTTTCTTTCACAAATTGTCTTAATTATGGTATAAAGCGCTCCGCTTTGGAGCTATTACCAGCACTAAAGTGAAGCTAGTATCAAGTAAAAAATAGACACTAATGACGCGCATATATCGACACGCTTGTCTGGGTGCTTGCTTTGCGGCAGGTTGACTTGTGGGATGTATGTAA
>JBLIIR010000045.1:0-9399 GCA_047635255.1 Porticoccus sp.
ATTATGGCATTTATTTCAACTGAACTGGACATTCCGCTGACTAACAATAAGAATGTAATCTAAACAAACAAACAACGTCGATGATTTTGCAGTAGAACCTAAAGGCTGGTGGATGTCGTCACTTTTATTTGAAAAAAAATATGTGGATATAAACAGCATTGGCGCACGCTTGACCGCAATAATGGTCACATTAAGTGCTACGGCATATTTGATCAACATACCTCTAATCTTGGCGCTAGCAGCCAAAGATTTAGGCCTTACCCAGACAATGCCTTTATGGCTCGGAGGGGTTTTTTTGGGCGGCGTTGCTCTGGCTATGACGCTGTCGACTTTTTTTATTTTACTGGTGAGCTGGAGATCGCTGATATTTATAAGCGGGATTATGGGCTTAATAAGTTTTGCGCTACCTATATTTGTATCGGGCTTTACTTTTTTATTGGTCTGCCAGGGATTAGCGGGTATTTTTGTTGGTACTAGTTGCGCAGTAGCCATTGCCTGCCTTGGGGCAAGTCTTAACCCTATCCGTAGTTATGCGTTGGTTTTGAGCCTTCAGGCCGGTGTAGTTGCACTTGCAGCCTACCTGTTACCTCCGTCGATCGCTGAGAAAATGAGCTTTAATGACGCACTAATCGCTGCTTCATGCATATGTTTGGTGCCAGTGGTGTTAAGTCGAATGATGCCCGTAGGATTGAAAACAGAGAGAGTAAAATTGCTTGTTGTCGATGAGAGCAAGGCACCTGTTCTCTTTGCGCTGTTTGCAGTGTTGTTAATATTTTTTGGCGGCAATGTGGTGCGCGGTACCATAGAGCCCATAGCCTATGGGGCAGGCCCTCATATGGCATTTTTGGCATTGGCTAGCAGTTTGGGGGCTTTGATTGCAGCGTTAATGGATATTCGATCTAGTTATGCTAAGCCCGCAATAGTAGCTTTAGGGCTTGCTGTTGTTATTCTAGTGATAGGGTTGTCTGGGAATTTGCCACAACGACTTATGTTCGTTGCCTTTTGTTTTGTTGGAGGGGCGTGGAATTTTTCTGCTGCCTATGCGATGGGATTGACAGCTAAACTGGACTGCAGTCATCAATATGCGCCACTAATAGTTACGATGCAGATTATAGGTAATGTTGCTGGTTTAACCATCATTGGATCGCTTGACGCTGGCAAGCCTTATATTGCGACCTGTTTCGCTTGGGCGTTAGCTATTTTTATTATTTTGCTGTTAGCAAGACCCAAGAGCAGCGAGCTGTACAAATGATTAATGGTAATGTGCAAGAACCAGAAGAGGATGCAGTTGATAGCAGCGACCCCTTGTCACATCCATTTGATAGTCTGACGCCTAATTTTATTCTTGATGCCATGGAAAGTCGCGGCTATCTCAGTGATGGCCGACTGTTTCCCTTGAATAGCTATGAAAATCGCGTGTACCAAATTGGCATCGAAGACGAAGCTCCATTGATTGGAAAATTTTATCGTCCAAATCGATGGACCACAGAACAAATTCTTGAAGAACACCAGTTTTGCTTTGAGTTAGTAGAACAAGAACTACCAGTGGTTGCCCCCATATTGAGCGATAAAGGGCAAAGTTTATTTCAACATGAAGGGTTTAGTTTTGCACTTTTCCCTAGAAAGGGTGGACATGGCCCCGAACTAGACAATCTTGATAATTTATATTTGCTGGGCAAACTGCTAGGCAGAATACATGCAATAGGTGCCGTGAGACCCTTCATTTTTCGTCATACGTTAAATAGCCATACCTTTGGACATGAGCCATCCATGTTGGTGAGTGAGCAATTTATTCCAAAAGAACTAAAAGCATCTTATGATTCGCTCATCAAAGATGTTATGCAAGCGGTAGATGAAAGCATCAGTAATGCTGGCACTATTCAGCATATACGTGTCCATGGTGATTGCCATGCAGGCAATATTTTATGGAGGGATGGTAATGCCCATTTCGTAGATCTTGATGACACATTTATGGCTCCTGCCATTCAGGATATATGGATGCTGCTATCAGGAGATAGAGATCGACAGGCTGCCCAGTTATCAGAAATTATAGATGGCTATAATGAATTTTTTGACTTTCATCCGCGAGAGCTTCAGTTAATTGATGCGCTGAGAACACTGAGAATGATTAATTATACCGCCTGGATAGCTAGACGGTGGAGTGACCCTGCTTTTCCTATGGCCTTTCCTTGGTTTAATACTATTCGTTTTTGGAGTGAGCATATCTTGGAATTACGAGAGCAGTTTGCAGCTCTAAATGAGCCAACACTGCAGGTGCTCTAATAAATTTTTAAGCCATCGTTATGATACAACATGGCTATCTTTTTGCAGGGTAAAAAGTTTTTACGCCATCTTTGGTGCCTAGCAGCAAAATATCTGCAGGCCTTATTGCAAAAATACCATTAGTCACAACACCAGTAATATGATTAATTTTTTCTTCCATGGCGCACGCTGAAGCTATTGGATGCAGGTGATGAATATCTAGGATGACATTTCCATTATCGGTTATAATTCCTTGACGATAAACCGGATCTCCCCCTAGCTTGACAACTTCCCTTGCAACATGACTTCTGGCCACAGGGATGACTTCAATCGGCAATGGAAAGTTTCCTAAGTGCTCCACCCACTTGGATTCATCAGCTATACATAAAAATTCTTGCGCTACAGCAGCAGTGATTTTTTCCCTTGTTAAGGCACCACCACCACCCTTTATAAGCTCTAAATATTGATTTGTTTCATCAGCGCCATCTATATAGATGGCCACTTCATTGGCGGAATTTAAATCATAAACCTCTATGTTGTGGCGCTTGAGTAGTCGCTCTGAAGCCTCAGAGCTAGCAACTGCACCTCTAAATTCATTTTTATGCGACGCTAACAAATCAATAAAAAAATTAGCAGTAGAGCCGGTACCGATGCCAACAATACTGTCTATGTTTGTTTTGCTGAGGGTGTAGTCAACTGCTGCTTGCGCAACAGATTTTTTGAGAGAGTCTTGTGTAGTTAAGTCCATATCTAAAGTCATAGTTGAGGTCTTTATTGTTGAGCCGCAAATGATGCACTTGTTTGTTATTATACGGATCAGGGTACGAAATGATAGAAAATGTCGATCAGTGCTGGCTTTGCATGTAGTGAAAATTTACTATTAGCCCTAGACGGCCTAATCGATAAATTTTAAATTAAATAAAGAGCAAAAATGCCTAAAAGTTACGTAAAACGAATTCTGGATGCTCAGATCTATGACCTGGTTGTAAGAACTCCTATAGACGAGGCTCCACAACTATCCTTGAGGCTTGGCAACCGCGTTCTATTAAAACGAGAAGACTTGCAGCCAATATTTTCTTTCAAATTGCGCGGGGCATACAACAAGATGTTGTCTCTTGGTAAGACTGAGCTAGCCAAAGGGGTTATTGCAGCTTCAGCAGGAAATCATGCTCAAGGTTTGGCTATGGCGGCACAAAAAATAGGCGCTAAGGCAACTATTGTCATGCCAACCACTACGCCGCAAATTAAAGTAAATGCAGTAAAAACTCTTGGAGCTACAGTCATATTACAGGGGGATAGTTATGATGAGGCTTCGGATTATGCTCAAAGACTAGTAATTGAAAAAGAGATGACCTACATACATCCTTTTGATGATCCGGAGGTAATAGCGGGCCAGGGCACTATTGCTATGGAGATATTACAGCAAGTCCCTGAGCGTTTAGACGCTGTTTTTATAGCTGTAGGCGGCGGAGGCCTTTGCGCAGGTATGGCCGCTTACATCAAGACTGTTCGTCCTGAGATTAAGGTGATTGCTGTTGAGGCTGAAGATTCGGCTTGTTTAGATGCAGCTATGAAAGCGGGGCGCAGGGTTCGCTTAAAGAATGTTGGAATTTTTGCAGATGGTACGGCTGTAGCGCAAATTGGAAAAGAGACTTTTCGTATTTTAAAAGATACTATTGATGAAGTTATAACAGTTTCTATTGATGAAATTTGTGCCAGCATTAAAGATACTTTTGATGATACTCGATCTATTTGTGAACCAGCTGGAGCCTTAGGGTTGGCTGGATTAAAGAAGTATGTAGAACGGACTGGGGCAAAAGGGCAGACATTGCTAGCTGTGGAGTGCGGCGCAAATATTAATTTTGATCGCCTCCGCTATATCTCTGAGCGTACTGAAATAGGAGAGAAAAGAGAGGCTATTTTAGCTGCCACTATTCCTGAAGAGCCAGGTAGTTTTAAGGCATTCTGCACTTCTTTAAACAAACGTAATATCACAGAATTTAATTATCGGATGGGCAGCGCGCCTCAGGCACATATTTTTGTTGGTGTCCAAGTCGCTTCAGATGATGATCGATATCGCCTAGTTGCAGATCTTGATGACAAAGGATATTCGGTGGCAGATATGACAGATAATGAAATTGCCAAATTGCATATTCGCCATATGGTGGGAGGAAGAGCCAAAGAAGCCACTGATGAAATGATATTTACGTTTGAATTCCCAGAACGTCCGGGGGCATTAATGAAGTTTTTGACAAGATTGGGCGACCGTTGGAATATTTCTATGTTTCATTATCGCAATCATGGTTCGGCTGACGGAAAAGTGTTTGCAGGCCTCCAGATTCCAGGAAAAGACAGGAAGAAGGCGCATATATTCCTTGATGATTTGGGGTATAGCTGGGCCGAGGAAACAAAAAATCCAGCTTATCAGTTATTTTTGAGCTAAGATCACATTCTAGTGGGAGCGATCACTCTGCACCAATGACCAACAAATCTGACAGTTGGCGAATTTGTATCGCATCAATTCCTGACCCAGCTAAAGCATCCGATATTACTACAACCCTATCTTCGGGCGAAAATTCTGTACGTGTCATAAGAATTTTGGCAGCAGTTGCTAGAGTTTTTTCTGGGTCCTCGCTGAAAGTTATTCGAAAACTAAGCACATTTCGGTTGAGTACTAGCTGGCGACGAGTGCGGCTATCATTAGTAAAAGCGCAAATAATAGGAGTTTGCGGATGGCAGTTAGTCACATAGTTAGCCATTTTCCCGCGTCTTGTAGGAACAATAATAGCTTTTGCTTTAATAGATTCAGCTAATTTTACTGCAGCAGACGCAATCTCTGCATGATCATTCTCTAGCTCCAAATCTTTAACAAACTGTAGACCCGGACTCTGTTCTATTGATTGAGTGATTCGAGAGAGTATTTCGACACACTTCACAGGATATTTTCCCATGGCGCTCTCGCCTGACAACATTATAGCATCGGCTTCTTCGTAGACAGCATTAGCCACATCCGTAACTTCAGCTCTAGTAGGTATTGGATTCTCTATCATGGATTCCAGCATGTGTGTTGCAACAATTACACGTTTGCCTCGTTGTGCGCAAAGTCGAATAATTCGACGCTGAACTCTTGGTAATTTTTCGATTGCAATTTCAACACCAAGATCTCCACGCGCCACCATTACGCCATCTGATATGTTAACAATATCACTAAGATTCTTTACACCTTCTTGGTCTTCTATTTTTGAGATAATCTTGATTTTATCAACCTTGTCACCCAGTAGCACTCTCAATTGTTCGACATCTGCTGTATTTCTAACAAATGAGAGTGCGATGAAGTCCACTTCTTGTTCTATGGAGAATAAAATATCACGCTTATCTTTTTCAGTAATTGCTGGCAAGTTGACTCGAATACCGGGCAGATTGACATGGCGCTTACTTTTTAAAATACCACCATCAATAACTTTGCATTGCATGATTCGGTCTTCTTTGCTTAGAACCTCTAGATTGATGAGACCGTTATCAACTGTAATCATATCTCCGATGGTTACATCGTTTATTAAATCCTCGTAGTTGACGCTTATTGAAGTCGATTCAACATCTTCTTCCCCGCGAGCTACAATAGAGATTACATCATTTTTTTTCAGATTAAGTTCTTGTTTTATGTCCCCTGTACGAATTTCTGGACCCTGGGTGTCCATAAGAATAGCAATAGGGTTGGGGAGTTTTTTGTTTAGGGTGCGGACTGATTTTATAACCCGTGTATGAGACTCATGGTTTCCATGAGACATGTTCAGGCGAACAATATTCATACCGGCTTCAGCCAGCTGCTGTAGCATAGAAAATGACTCTGAAGCTGGCCCGATGGTGCAGATAATCTTAGTTTTTCTCATGGTAAATTTTCTTATTTTTTTATTGATTCTAGTGGTAGTAGTTTATGCTGTGAGTGTATTTGTACTGAAATTTTTTCACTAGGATAAATGACACTTTTTTCGGTTACAATAGCTTGTAACTGGATGTCCCAAGGCCGCTTATTAATACTACCAGTTTCTTGGCAACTTTGTGCGAGCCCTACAAGTTTAGTAAGGCGTTGCTGAAACTGCAGTGTTCTGTCATAAAATCCGCCACCCATACCTATCCTATTGCAAGAATGATCAAATGCAACTAATGGCAACAGAATTAGATCAATGGCAAATGCGGGTGTAATTTTTGCCTTTCGAAGAAGAGGTTCTTTTATTCCATATCGATTAATTGATAAAAAGTCAGCACTGTTATGTCGAGCAAAATACAAACGATTCTGTTTGAGCGGATGCAGTATGGGTAAATAGCATTCTTTTCCGGCAGCTTCAGCTATACTCATAGCAAATCCTGGATCTATTTCTCCATCATGGGCAATATAAAATGCAATGCGTTTGCTATTGCAAAAGGGAGGAAACGTGGAGAGTTGCTTAGCAATATTTTCCCCAGCAGTTGTTTGCTGCTTTGGAGTAAGCAAGCGACGTTTTTCACGCATTAGCTGGCGTATGGCAATCGTATCCATAAGAAGTTCTTTGTTTATTAGGTGTCCCCGAAGATACCGCTATTGATTGCGCCTTGAACCGAAAGGTCCAAGGTGGCAGGTTCAGCGATACATTAGGCTTTCCGTCATGCGGACATGCACACCGTATCGGCTTAAACCCTCCAGGTTATAAGTTATCGGCTCAAGGACTCATCAACTGGCGAGTACTCCAGGGCGCAAAAGCATTATACCCTGAAGGGATTATAAAGTGGACGATTCTTCGAAGCTTTGGAGGGCGGCAGAAACTTTTTTATCGAGATCTAACGTAAATTTACTGGGAGAACTTCCTGCAGCAAGTTTAATTTCGAGTTTCGAAATCTCATAGGTCAGATTCAACGCTGCCATTACAGCAATTCTTTCAGCACCAATAACACTGCCACTATTACGGATGGCTCGCATTTTCTCATCAAGTTTTTTCGCAGATTCCATGAGCGCGTTATGCTCTTCTAGAGGGCAGCTTACCTGATAGTCTTTGTCTAAAATATGGATATCGACTGTTTGTTGGTTCACGATTTTTAGTTCTCTTTGTTGAGGTTTTTTAGCCTCATGATCATCTGCTTTAAGCGATTGCGAGTCATTTCGCTTTTTTCCAGAAGTCTGCTTCGCTCCAGCAGTAGGTCGGATTCTCTCTTTTTAAGAGATATATTTTCTTTTTTCAGTTGAGCACATATAGCAATAATGCGATCTATTTTGTGCTCAAGCTTCTCTAGATCCTCTGACATTTACCCGCCCACAGCTAAATTACTATGGCTAACTATAATTGCCCAGCTATGGGTTGGTCAACAAACTTAAAGTTAATTCGTTAAAAAGAAGCTAACTAAATGTATAAAATGATTTTTTTTTAGTCGACTGATCTGAGGTGCTTGCTTTCCTCAAGAATGGTAGGATAAGACACTATGCAACAATGTAAGTGCTGATAATAATGGATTATGATGAAATTGCTGATGCCTTTGTTCGAGCGAACTTAATAGGTAGTCCGTCGGAGTTACATGGTTTTTTGTGTGGAGAAATCAGCGGTAAAGAGTTTTTTTCTGAAGATTCCTTGGTGACGACTGTGGCAGAGTTTCTTGATATCCACCCTGAAAGGGTAGAAGACTTGGGCGATATGCTAATTGACGTATATCGATTTTCTGTAAACCAGATAAATAGCACTGATTTTCAATTTTCACCATTACTTCCTGATGATGACTTTTCTTTGAACGAGCGACTGACTTCATTAAGCGAATGGTGTCAGGGATTCCTTTATGGGTTGGGAAATTCAAAATTATCCTTAAAGGGGGAGCCTCTTGGCAATACAGCAGAGGCCTTGGATGATTTAGCATCTATTTCTAATGTACAGCTTTTAGATGAGAAAGGTGTTGAAGATGAAGATGAAGATGACGACGAGGCTAGCTATACTGAGCTAGTTGAATATATTAGAGTTGCAGTAGCAACTATTTGCGGAGAAATGAGTGCCCCCGATAAGGTTGACTTACAAGTGGTCCATTAGTCAGATAGCGGCTATTCTTAAGTGACACTTTTCCAGATAATATTTTTTGAGAATTAAAATACACAATGATTACGAATCAAGAGTTTGATCGACGAAGACATCAATTAATGTCGATGATGCCTAATAACAGCATCGCCATTCTTTCGGCAGCACCTGAGAAATCTCGCAATAGGGATGTGTTTTATCCTTATCGCCAAGATAGCGATTTTTTTTACCTAGCTGGATTTATAGAACCAGAGTCTGTGCTAGTTTTGATATCCGGTAGAGAGCAGCAGCAATTTTTGATGTTTTGTCGGGACAGAAATATGGAAAGAGAAATATGGGACGGACGCCGAGCTGGACCGGAAGGTGCTCGTCTAAAGTATGGTGCTGATGATGCCTTTCCTATTGAAAATATCGATGAAATTTTACCAAAGTTGCTTGAAGGTCGAGGAAAAATTTATTACACCGTCGGCAAGGATACTAACTTTGATTCTTTTTTGACAAAAAAAGTGGAAAATAACAGAGGTAATGCTGGCTCGACAGGTTCATCTGTAGAGTTATTCGTTAATCTGGAGCAACTGCTCCATGAGTTACGTTTGCTTAAGAGTACAGAAGAGCAAAAGGTCATGGAGAAAGCTGCAACTATTTCTGCTCGAGCCCATTGCCGAGCAATGAGGAGCTGTGCTCCTGGGGTCTATGAGTATCAACTGCAAGCGGAAATCGAACATGAGTTTGCCATGGCCGGAGCCAGCTCTCCTGCTTACGGAACTATCGTTGGCGGTGGCGTCAATGGTTGCATTCTGCATTATGTAGAGAACAATTCAAAACTGAAAGATGGAGATTTGGTATTAATTGATGCCGGTTGTGAACTACACAATTATGCTGCAGATATAACTCGAACTTTTCCTGTTAATGGAAAGTATACAGATGAGCAGAAAGTAATTTATGAAATAGTTTTAGAAGCTCAAATATCAGCCATAGCGGCTTGTTCCAACAATAATTTCTGGAATGATTCTCACAACATCACAGTAAGTATTATTACCGAAGGATTGCGTGATATAGGTATTCTGGACGGCGAGATTAATGAGCTAATCGAGACTAAAAAGTATAG
>JBLIIR010000046.1:0-9346 GCA_047635255.1 Porticoccus sp.
ATCACTTCATTGGCAAATACTGATTGCGCTAGCTTTAGCGGCAGTAGTGGGCTCAATTTTAAAACAAGGGTCCGCTGATGCCCCCTCCAGTGCATTTCTGGGTATTGCATACATCACAATTTTTGAATACATCGGTAATCTTTTTCTTAATGCACTAAAGATGATTATTGTCCCGCTGATCCTATCTTCCATAATTGTTGGGGTAGCCGGTATGGGTGCCTCCATGAACCTTAAGTCAATTGGGATTCGCACGCTGAGCTTTTACGCAACGACCACACTGTTTGCCATACTGATTGGATTAAGTTTAATTAACCTCGTATCTCCGGGCTATGTTGACGGTCAGCCTGCAGGCGAGCTTCTTGCATTAAATAATCATGATGCGGCAGCTATTGAGCAGCGGATAGAAGGTAGAGGTATAGGCGATGTAGCAGGTATTTTTACTCGAATGGTGCCACCGAATATTATAAAAGCAGCCGCAGAGGGGCAAATGCTTGGATTGATCTTCTTTGCCATTCTTTTTGGGTACTTCATGACGAAATTACCCGTTGATCTGAAGGATCCATTTTTTCGTTTCTGGAGTGCGACTTTTCAGGTAATGATGAGCATGACCGAATGGATCATGAGGTTTGCTCCTATAGGTGTTTTCGGCCTGGTCGCAGGAGTCATAGCAAAAACAGGCTTCGTTGCAGTAAGGCCTCTCGCGATATTTTCCTTAACGGTATTTGTTGCGCTGTGCGCTCATGCCCTAATAGTACTGCCCTTGCTGCTCAGATTGATCGCAAAAGTAAATCCGCTGAGTATGCTCAAGGCGGTATCACCGGCGCTGCTTACTGGCTTCTCAACGGCATCTTCATCTGCAACTTTGCCAGTAACTATGAGGGCCCTTGAAAAAAATGTAGGGGTCTCTAGCGGTATCTCAAGTTTTGTTTTACCGCTTGGTGCAACTGTAAACATGAATGGGACTGCTTTGTATGAGTGTGCAGCTGCAATGTTTCTTGCGCAAGCATACGGTTTGGAGTTAAGTCTTGGAATTCAATTTACAATTGTAGTTGTTGCCTTGCTAACCTCCATTGGTGTTGCAGGAGTTCCTTCTGCCTCTCTGGTGGCTATCGCTATCATCCTGGGCAGCATTGGCCTGCCAATTGAGGCAATTGGTGTCTTAATGGTCTTTGATCGATTGCTAGACATGTGTCGCACCAGCGTTAATATCTGGGGTGATATGGTATGCGCAACAATTATATCCCGTTTGTCTGGAGAGCAGACCAAAATAGATATTGGGCTCACTGGAAAAGATAGATAATGGATCCAGTCAGCCAGGGCATTCTAGGCGCATCTTTTTCACAATCAGCGGTCCAAAATAAGAAGCTGCTGGGTCTTGTGGGTCTTATTGGTTTCATGGCTGGTATGGCTCCTGATCTAGATATTTTTATACAATCCCATGAGGATCCTCTTCTTTTTTTAGAATTCCATAGACAATTTACCCATGCTCTCATTTTTATTCCTTTTGGCGGCCTGATTTGCGCATCATTATTTTTTCTTTTTTCCAAAATACGCCAATCTATTTCCTTTAAAAAAGTATGGATATTTTCAACAATTGGCTATGGCACTCATGGGCTTCTAGATGGATGTACAAGTTACGGGACATTGCTTTTCTGGCCTTTTAGTTATGAGCGCATCAGCTGGAACAGCATCTCTATCATTGATCCTTTATTTACTGTCCCGTTAATTATATTTGTATTTTTAAGTATTTATTTAACGAAGGTATCTTTTGCAAGATTTGCTGTTATTTGGGCTTTATTCTACCTGGCGGTCGGCTTAGTCTTGAACGATAAGGCGCTTGATATAGGTAAAGATCTAGCTGATGACAGGGGTCATCAAGTTGATCGTATTGTCGCAAAACCTACTTTTGCTAATGTATTTTTATGGAAAGTCATCTATGAGTCGAACGGAAAATTTTATACAGACGGGGTAAGACTGATTCCAGGAAAAAAAATATTCCCGGGAACCAGTGTCAACAAACTTAACATCTCAAGAGACTTCGCATGGTTGGATAATACATCTCAACAAGCGCATGATATAAAGCGATTCAACTGGTTCAGCCAGGATTACCTGGCTGCATCACCCGAACATCCAAATCAAATTATCGATATAAGATATTCTCTGCTGCCAAATCAAATATCAGGCCTATGGGGAATAGAACTAAACAAAAGTGCTGAGGCTAATGAGCATGTTAAATATATTAGTACTCGCAATATATCTAAGGGTAGATTCAAAGATTTATTATTAATGATTTTTGGCGATTAAAGTGTATTTTTGAGGCAAGAATGCTTTGAATGCACGAAGAAAATACAGTAAATTTTTTCTAGATTTTTCTAGATATATCGAAATAGAAAAAGGATTATAAGTGCAAAATAAAGAATTGAATTCTATAGATACTGAATGGATGAAAAAAGCTTTAAGTCTTGCAAAAAAAGCTTTAAGTATAGGTGAAGTTCCTGTTGGAGCATTAATAGTGAAGGATCATACAATGATTGGCAGAGGCTACAATTCACCAATCTCTTGTTGCGATCCTACGGCGCATGCTGAAATTTCAGCCCTCAGAGATGCGGCACTAAGTATAAAAAATTACAGACTATCAGGTGCGACCCTGTATGTGACAATAGAGCCCTGCACAATGTGTATTGGAGCAATAATACATGCTCGCATAGAACGATTAGTTTATGGGGCTCTTGAACCAAGAGCGGGAGCGGTTGTTAGTCACCTGAATTTGCCCATCCTGTCTCACTACAATCATAGGCTCGATGTTCAGGGCGGAATTATAGCCGAAGAGTGTGGCGCCCTAATAAGCAATTTTTTCAAAAATAAAAGATCTTTAACCTAAAGTCCTTGAAACGTTAACTTTTGCATATTTATATAAGGCAACAATTCGTCATCCCATGACGAACATGGGGCATTTCCAGTACAATAGATACAAACCTATGATTGCTTTCGAGGCTTATCAAAAATGCTTATTTTCCAAGGCTTGCCAGCGCTTTCTAAATTTCGTAATCAGAAATTACTTACATCTATACAGGATATAGAGCCCTCTGTAACTGCTCTTTATACCGAATATATTCATTTTATTGAGGTCAATAAAGCACTAACAGCCGAGGAATCCTTAATTATAGCTTCGTTACTGAAATATGGCCCTAGGACTGATGCTATTCAACCAAAAGGTGACCTCTTACTGGTCACACCTCGTCCTGGCACCATTTCTCCATGGTCAACCAAAGCTACAAATATCGCACATAACGCCGGATTATCATCAGTTAGCCGCATAGAAAGGGGAATTGCGTACTATCTTGAAGGTAATACAAATATTACTGTTAACAAGCTTCTGCATTCTTTAATTTGTGACCGCATGACAGAAGCGATTTTCTTGGCTATGAGTGAAGTTGAGTCTCTTTTTGTGGTCCATGATCCAGTCCAAACAATGACAATACCTGCGCTGACTGAAGGAAAAGCCGCCATGCAGAAAGCTAATGTGGATTTAGGTTTAGCTTTGGCTGACAATGAAATTGACTACTTAGTCTCTAGCTTTTTTCATCTTCAAAGAGATCCCACTGATGTAGAGCTAATGATGTTTGCGCAAGCTAACTCAGAGCACTGTCGCCATAAAATATTTAATGCCTCCTGGACTATTGACAATAAAGATGAGGATAGTTCTCTTTTTGAAATGATCAAAAATACCTATAAGAAAAACGATGAAAATGTTCTTTCTGCCTACGATGATAATGCTGCAGTTATAGTCGGTACAGATGCTGGAAGATTTTTCCCGAATCCTACAACTAAGACTTATGAATCGTACTTTGAGCCAGTCAATATATTAATAAAAGTTGAGACTCATAATCATCCAACTGCTATATCTCCTTTTTCCGGTGCGGGCACGGGCTCCGGAGGAGAAATACGAGATGAAGGAGCTGTAGGTAGGGGATCGAAACCCAAAGCTGGGCTAACCGGATTTACTGTCTCTAACCTTAATATTCCAGAATTTCCCCAACCCTGGGAAACACCCTATGGCAAACCTGATCGGATTTCTTCTGCTTTAGATATCATGATTGATGGGCCTCTGGGTGGGGCGGCATTCAACAATGAGTTCGGGCGGCCCAATCTTTGCGGGTATTTTAGAGTGTTTGAAATGGACCACGAGGGTGAGCGACGCGGCTATCACAAGCCGATAATGATTGCCGGCGGTTACGGCAACATCCGAACTGAGCATGTTGAGCAGTTTGAATTCGATGCGGGATGCAAGCTTATTGTAATTGGTGGCTCCGCCATGCTTATTGGTCTGGGGGGTGGAGCAGCCTCATCAATGTCATCCGGAGTGAGAGCTGAAGACTTAGATTTTGCTTCCGTGCAGCGTCAAAATCCAGAGATGGAGCGCCGATGTCAGGAAGTGATTGATCAATGCTGGCAACTTGGCAACTTGAATCCAATTGCGTTCATTCATGATGTGGGAGCAGGCGGTCTGTCTAATGCTTTTCCGGAGCTAGTTAAGGATGGGGGGTGCGGAGGGGAATTTGAATTAAGAAATATACCTAACGATGAATTAAGCATGTCTCCTCTTGCTATCTGGTGCAATGAAGCTCAAGAACGATATGTGATGGCAATTAGTCCTGAAAATATACCTGTATTTGAAGCAATCTGCCAACGAGAGCGATGCCCGTATGCCATTGTTGGAGAATCAACAACAAATAAACAAATAGTGCTCTCCGATAAACATTTTGGCGGAAATCCAATTGATTTACCTATGTCGGTGTTGTTTGGCAGCCCTCCTAAGATACACAAAAACATACAATCCGTGCGATCAGTTTTAACCTCATTTGATTTCTCTGGGATCTCAATCAATGAAGCAATTGATCGTGTGTTAAAGCATCCAACCGTTGCCAGTAAAAGCTTCTTGATTACTATAGGTGATCGAAGTGTTACTGGAACAGTAGCAAGAGATCAAATGGTTGGGCCATGGCAGGTGCCTGTTGCAGACTGCGCCGTCACTACTTCCAGTTACGATTCTTATAGCGGGGAGGCTATGGCAATGGGAGAGCGTTCGCCGCTTGCACTATTGAATGCTCCGGCATCTGGAAGAATGGCAATTGGCGAAGCCATTACAAACATTGCTGCTTGCAATATCAAGAAAATATCAGATATTAAATTATCAGCAAACTGGATGTCTTCATCAGGACAGCCAGGAGAGGACGAAAAACTTTATCGCACTGTTGAGGCAGTAGGGATGAATTTTTGCCCCGAGTTGGGTATCACAATTCCAGTAGGGAAAGACTCTATGTCTATGCGTACCTCATGGGAAGAAAGGGGAGAAGTCAGGGCTGTAACTTCCCCTCTATCGCTTATAATTACTGCATTTTCACCAGTCCAGGATGTAAGGAAAACTCTCACACCCCAGCTAAGAACTAACCTAGGCGACACGACACTTCTTTATATTGATTTAGGTGAAAATAAAAATCGTATGGGTGCCTCTATACTTGCTCAGACATACAATACGCTCAGCAATGACAGTCCAGACGTAGACGATACCAAAATACTCAAGGCTTTCTTCGAAGCCATTCAAGAGCTAAATGGCGATGGCAGCATTATTGCTTATCATGATCGATCAGATGGTGGTTTATTTGCAACTTTGGTCGAGATGTCTTTTGCAGGGCATGTTGGGATTGATATCAACTTAGACGAGCAGATGGCTAATTCACTAAATATCCTTTTTAACGAAGAACTGGGTGCTGTAATACAAATCGCCACAAAAAACGCCGAGTATGTCAAAAAATATTTCTCTAAAATAAATATTTCTGCAACTACAATTGCAAAGTTAAACAGCTCAAAAGCAATTACAATTAGTCGTGACAGTGCTCTCTTGTATAGTAAAGATCTTCTTAAGTTGCTGAGAAACTGGAGCGAGACAAGCTTCCAGGTCCAAGTAAAAAGAGACAACAGTGAGTGCGCGAAACAGGAGTTTGATGGGCTACTTATTCACGATCCAGGTATCAGTGTTGATTTATCCTTCGATATAAATGAAAACATCGCCAAACCCTATATCAACAGCGCTGTAAGGCCTCGCGTTGCAATACTTCGAGAGCAAGGTATAAATGGCCAAGTTGAAATGGCTGCAGCCTTCGATCGAGCCAAATTTGATTCTATTGATGTCCATATGAGCGACCTCCTGAGCGGAAGAGTAAAGCTTAATAGCTTCAAGGGTTTGGTGGCCTGTGGTGGTTTTTCTTATGGAGATGTTTTGGGAGCCGGAGAGGGATGGGCAAAAACAATCTTATTCAATGAAAAATTAAAAGAAGAATTCCAAGAATTTTTTAATCGAAATGATAGTTTTTCTTTAGGGGTTTGCAATGGCTGCCAGATGCTATCTAATCTAAAAGAGCTGATTCCTGGGGCGGAACACTGGCCAAAGTTTGTCAGAAATACCTCTGAGCAGTTTGAAGCTAGGTTTTCACTGGTTCGCATTGAACCCAGCATATCTGTATTACTATCAGGTATGGCCGGTTCAGTCATGCCTGTAGCAGTTGCTCATGGTGAGGGCAGGGTGGAGTTTAAAAATAACAGTGAAGCTAAAAAATACAACCCTTCAGGTGGCGTAACGCTTCGATTTATAGATAACCTTAAGCAGACAACAGAACGTTACCCCTCAAACCCAAATGGTTCATTTATGGGGATTACAGGCGTCACCAGTACTGATGGTCGAGCTAATATTATGATGCCTCACCCAGAAAGGGTATTTCGTGCAGTTACAAACTCGTGGCATCCAAGTGAATGGAAGGAAGATGGCCCATGGTTACGGTTATTTCGTAATGCTAGAGTATTTGTTGATTAGCCCCATCAAAAGATTAAAATTTGATTAAAACCCCCAGTAGCTAATTGGCTGCTGGGGGTTTTCACTAACACTGACTTAATCAAAGTCCAGAATAATAAGCTGCTAGATTGTCAGCATCTTCATCAGACAGCGTTTTAACCATATTATTCATCATCGCATTTATTCGCTTTCCGTCTCTGAAATGCTTTATTTGCGCTGCTAGATAGCCAGCTTTTTGGCCTGCTAAATTTGGCCACATGGGATTTGCGCTAATTCCATCGGCGCCATGGCAGCCGGCGCAAACCATTGCTTTTTCTTTTCCAGCAGCAGCATCTCCAGCAAAAGCTGGGGATGCTGCTATAACTAAAATAATTGCTAAACCTAAAAATTTTTTCATTTAAAACTCCAAATTATAAAAAGTTACGGCCTAAAAAATTTAGACGCCATTTCTACGCACAGCAAAAAACAAGTACAATAATTCTTAACCTGTAGTTTATAGCATCTTTTTGATGTCATAGAAGGAGCGACTCAAAAATAATGAAGCTGTTAGTAATGCTATAGCGGTCGCCTGATGGGCCGCTGCAAATACAACAGGTACATGCATCAATATAGTCGCTATACCTAAGCAAATCTGAGCAATCAGCAATACAAACAAACAAACTACGCCAGTTCGCAATTCTATTGATTTAAGCCTGTATAGGGCGTTAATAGAAAAACTACACACAATTACGAATAATATATACGCAAAAATGCGGTGATTGAACTGGATGGTGATCACGTCTTCAAATGCAGCCAACCAAAAAGGCATCATACTGTACAATCCTGAAGGAATAAATGTTTCACCCATCAACGGAAATGTAGAATAAGCTAACCCTGCGCGAGTTCCTGCTACAAAGCCCCCGGAAAGGATCATAAGGAACAATAATACCGTGATGATGTAGGCAGAGACCCTCAAGAGCTTGCCAATATCAGACACTGACTTGATAAAAGAAGCCTTCCTTTCTCCCATTAATCCAAATGCAACCCACAGAATATATGAATAAATAACAACCGCATTACCAAGGTGTGCTGTAAGACGGTACTGGCTGACCGAAGGATTGTTAATAAGTCCGCTTTTCACCATGTACCAGCCCAGTAAACCCTGAAAGCCACCTAAAGCAAAAATAGCTAGTAAATTGGGTGTTAATTTTTCCTGAATACGCCCTGTGAAGTAGAAAAATAAAAAAGGGATTAAAAATATTATTCCTATAATTCGACCTAGAATACGATGAAGGTATTCGTACATAAAAATATATTTATACTCTTCAATGCTCATCCCTTTGTTAACTTTCTGGTACTCTGGAAATAGTTGGTATTTCTGAAAGCTATCTTGCCAATCCTGAGCGCTTAATGGTGGAATTACCCCCATCAATGGTTTCCACTCAACCATCGAAAGACCAGAGTGAGTTAAGCGAGTGACCCCGCCTAAAACGATCATACAAAAAATCATGCCGGCACAAAAAAGCAGCCAAATATAAATTTGACGATTATGAGCTGCATTGATTTCAAGTGTAGTCATGAGATTTTTTGCATAAGAAACTATTTGCTTATTCTAATAGAATTAAATAATCAGGCAATAATCAATTGCTTATCTTGAAAATTCCTTATACGTATACAGCCACCCATTCATTCTGCCTTGAGTGCCTTATCTTGGCCTCTTAACGTCAATGGCAATTGACAAAGCATGAAAAAAAGAGACATCGGGGCCACGATAAAAGTTTTATAGTTAACCCAAGCAGGTTCTGGATTATTTCTCCATACAATTTCATTGGCAATTGCCAAAATTAAGAAGAAGAAACCCCAGCGATAAGTAAGCTTAACCCAAGTATCGCGAGTAAGATTAAATTGTTGGCAAAAAAATACCTGCATCATGGGTCGCCCAAAACACAATCCTCCAAGCAAAATAAGAGCAAAAAATCCATTAGCAATGGTGGGTTGAATTTTTATAAACACGCTAGCATCGAAAAAAATTGCCGCAAATGTAAACACCGCAGAAAACAAAATCAAATATACGGGGAACAACGATAATCGTTTATTGCGATACCAGGATATAGCTAATACGAATATCCCTGTAACTACCGATACAATTCCTGCTGCATATATGCCGTAATAGTGGAAACCAATAAAAAATCCCACAAGTGGTAAAATTTCAAAAAAAAATGAAAAGATCTTCATGATACTTTGCCTGTCGGACACCCTTTGTGAGTCACAATGTAGCATATAGCTCAAACAATCATAGGGTTATTGGAAATAAATTAACTTGCTCCCAGCTTAAAACATGATTAAATACCTAACTATCTTTTTCTAAGCTTTTGGCCGGAAATATATAATGGTAATGACACCTAAACTATTGCCAATAAAAGACTATCTTAGTTCATCTTGGTTGGATATTTTAAAGGCGGAGTTTGATGAGCCATATATGATAAGTCTGCAGTTTTTTTTAGACAACGAAAGAAT
>JBLIIR010000047.1:0-8877 GCA_047635255.1 Porticoccus sp.
AATTCGCTCGCAAGTGATTAATTTCATCCGTTGCTATCTGAATGATAACCATTTTATGGAAGTAGAAACACCAATGCTTCAAACGATCCCTGGTGGCGCCGCCGCTCGTCCTTTTGTTACATACCACAATGCTTTAGATCTTGATATGTATTTGCGTATAGCGCCAGAATTATATCTCAAGAGATTGGTAGTTGGGGGCTTCGAGAGAGTATACGAGATTAATCGTAATTTCCGTAATGAGGGGCTCTCTACTCGTCATAATCCTGAATTCACCATGCTTGAATTTTATCAAGCTTATTCAGACTATGTTGACTTAATGGATATGACAGAAGATATGTTGCGTAAGCTAGCTTTTGCAGTACTGGGGAGCTCCAAGATTGGCAATACACTCAAAAATAAGGAAGGCGAGGTGATTCAGGAGAAGACCTATGACTTCTCTAAACCATTCCAAAGAATTTCAGTTTTTGACTCCATCTTGAAGTTTAACCCTGATATTTCCAAAGAAGATCTAGGCGATGATGCTAAAGCTCGAAAAATAGCAGTAGCTTTAGACATTCCCCTAAAAGACATCTGGGGCCTGGGTAAGGTGCAGATCGAGATTTTTGAAAAAACTGTAGAACACTTACTGGATGAGCCAACTTTTATTACAGCGTATCCAACAGAGGTTTCGCCTCTTGCGCGTCGCAGTGATGCTAATCCGTTTGTAACTGATCGATTTGAATTTTTTGTGGGCGGAAGAGAGATAGCTAATGGTTTTTCTGAGCTCAATGATGCGGAAGATCAAGCAGAAAGATTCCGTCAGCAAGTAGTCGAAAAAGATGCTGGAGATGACGAGGCTATGCACTATGATTCGGATTATATTAGAGCGCTAGAGTACGGGTTACCACCGACTGCTGGAGAGGGCATTGGTATTGATCGTTTAGTGATGCTCTTAACTGACTCTCCATCAATACGGGATGTTTTATTATTTCCGCATATGCGTCCAGAATAGATGTAAAATACTTAGCTTGTAGGCTGACAATAAGTTCCTCAAAGATTAGCAATATTTTCTTTCTGTTGCATGAGTTTTGCAGAGGTTGTTTCTAGCTCATCCAGCCGACCTCTTTGTTTTTCGACAATTTCTGGAGGAGCCTTTTTGACGAATGATTCATTACTCAATTTCCCTTTTATATTTTCTTCTTCTTTTTGAATTTTCTCTAGCTCTTTGTCAAGTCGTATAGTTTCTGCTTTTTTGTCAATCAATCCAGCCATTGGCACAAGAATTTCCATTGCACCGACTAGCGCTGTTACAGACACTGGGGCGATGTCGCCAGGAGAAAGCCATGTTATTGCCTCTAGATGCGTGAGTTTCATCAAGAAAGGCCTGTTTTCATCTAAGCGGCACTTATCTTCTTTTGATCCATTGCGCAAATAAACTGTTAGCATCTTAGCTGGAGATATATTCATTTCACCGCGTATGTTGCGAATGCCAATGACAGCATTTTTAAGCCATTCGATGTTGATAATAGCTTCATCATCTATGAGCGTATTATCTGAAACAGGGTATGACTGAATCATAATAGTATCGCCTTTAGCTCCTGCTAAAATTTTTATCTGTTGCCAAATTTCCTCCGTAATAAATGGCATAAATGGATGGGTCATTCTAAGGGTGGCCTCTAAAACTCGAATGAGCGTACGACGAGTTCCCACCTGAAGACGGGGATTAGAAGTATCGTCCCATAAAATAGGTTTTGATAGTTCCAGATACCAATCACAGTATTCATTCCATATAAATTCATAAATAGCTTGAGAGGCCAGATCAAATCTGTAATTGGCAACTGCCTCTGCAACTGTGCTTTCAGCCTGCTGCAAGCGGCTAATAATCCATCGGTCCGGAAGAGAGAGATCATAGTTACCATGGTTATTTTGATCGCAGTCCTGATCCTCTGTGTTCATTAATACATAGCGCGCAGCATTCCATATCTTGTTACAGAAATTACGAAAACCTGCAATTCTCCCTACATCAAAATTAATGTCTCGCCCGGTTGACGCTAAGGAGTAATAGGTAAAGCGAAGTGCATCTGTGCCATAGGCCTCTATGCCATTCGAAAACTCTTTGCGTGTTTGTTTGTCAACTTTTTCACGTAGCTGGGGTAGCATCATCCCTGAGGTGCGTTTAGTGACTAAGGGCTCCAGCTCAATGCCGTCAATCAGATCAATAGGATCAATCACATTTCCTTTAGATTTAGACATTTTTTCGCCATGACTGTCACGCACTAAGCCGTGAACGAAGACCGTTTTAAACGGAATATCGTTCATGAAGTAGAGGCTCATCATGATCATTCTGGCAACCCAAAAGAAAATAATATCGAATCCAGTTACCAGGACGCTCGTGGGATGATATTTTTTTAGAAGCTCAGTGGCCTCTGGCCAGCCAAGAGTACCAAAAGTCCAGAGACTCGATGAAAACCAAGTGTCCAAAACATCGTTATCTTGTGTGAGTGTTATATCGCCAAGATTATTTTTATCGCGCACCTCTTGTTCAGATCGGCCAACATAAATATTTTCTTTGTCGTCATACCAAGCGGGAATACGGTGTCCCCACCAAAGTTGACGAGATATACACCAGTCTTGAATGTCTCGCATCCAAGAAAAGTACATATTTTCATATTGTTTTGGCACAAACTCGATGTCACCGCTTTCAACTACAGCAACCGCTTTTTTTGCTAGAGGAGATGTTCTTACATACCACTGGTCTGTAAGATACGGCTCTATGACAACCCCAGAACGATCGCCGCGAGGTATTTTTAGTTTGTGGGCATCAAT
This sequence comes from Porticoccus sp., assembly GCA_047635255.1. Classification (GTDB taxonomy): domain Bacteria; phylum Pseudomonadota; class Gammaproteobacteria; order Pseudomonadales; family Porticoccaceae; genus Porticoccus. Next base: position 2,806 of record JBLIIR010000047.1, read on the forward strand.
TTTATCAAGCAACCCTAGACTATCTAGGTCGGCTATAATCTTATTTCTAGCAATAAATCTGTCCATTCCCGCATATACAGCGGGCACATTTTCATTTAATTGAGCATCATGGTTAAATATATTGATTATGGGTAAGTTGTGACGCCGCCCCACTTCGTAGTCGTTGAAGTCGTGCGCTGGAGTAATTTTTACGCAGCCCGTACCAAAATCTTGGTCAACATAGTCATCAGCAATTATTGGAATTTCTCGGTTGGTGAGAGGCAGTGTAATATGCTTACCAATAAGTTTTTTGTATCGTCGATCCTCGGGATGCACAGCGACAGCAGTATCCCCCAGCATGGTTTCTGGGCGAGTAGTGGCAACAGTTAGAGATCCACTGCCATCTGATAATGGGTATTTAAAGTGCCATAAATTTCCATCTTCTTCCTCGGAAATCACCTCAAGGTCAGAGATAGCGGTATGTAATTTAGGATCCCAATTTACGAGTCTTTTCCCCCGATAGATGAGATCGTCTTCATGCATTCTAATAAAAGCTTCTTGAACGGCTTTATAGAAACCGTCGTCCATAGTGAAGCGCTCGCTTGACCAGTCTGGTGAGGCACCTAATCGGCGAAGTTGTTTGGTGATTGCCCCGCCTGATTCTTCCTTCCAATCCCAAATTTTCTCAATAAACTTTTCCCGACCTAAATCATGGCGAGTTACATCCTCATTATTGAGTAGTCGTTCCACTACCATTTGGGTGGCTATTCCAGCGTGATCTGTGCCAACCTGCCAAAGAGTATCACTACCCTTCATTCGCTGGTAGCGTATCAAGGCATCTATGATGGCTTCTTGAAAACCATGGCCCATATGTAGACTACCGGTGACGTTTGGCGGCGGTATCATTATGCAATATGGCGAAGCCCCATGGCCTGAAGGCTTAAAGTAACCATTTTTTTCCCAGATTTGATACCACTGGACTTCAATATCTTTAGGGCAGTAATTTTTTTCCATGGGTGCTCGTTTAATTATTAAAAAAATGGTGTGATTTATTTCATTTGCGCTTACCGAACAAATCAATACCGTATTTATAAAAGGCCTAAATTATAAAGGGATAGATATGACCACGTCGATGAACTTATGTTCAATGTTGCTTTTTAGCTAGCCGGTTCGAGTTAAGTCATGATACGTAATGGGGTATCCTCGACCCTGATAGAAACTGTAACGCTCACGCTTTTTTTCAATAACTTGCGTATCATCATACACAATTTCTACCACTTTTCGAAAGCGAGAGAACCAGTCAGGCGTAACATGGCTGGACATATTAATAAGTAGCGCATCATGGTTTCCTGGATCCAAATGATGACTAATAGAAATAGAAGCAGATGGAGATTCTTCAATCTGATGGGGAAGAAAAGTAGTCGCCTTGAAACCCCATAGTTCTTTATTAATTTTTTCCGATATAACTTCTTCCGGTGTATGAATAAGTACCGAAAGGTCTTGCTGAAAAGCTTTTTCAGTTAATTGGCAAGCAAGCAATATGGCTGCATCATAGTCTCCCGTAATGCGATAAAAAATAATATTAGTCATTACTAGCTTCTTTTATCAGAAATTCAGCCAGTAAAGGCACAGGCCTGCCAGTGGAGCCTTTGTCAGCTCCGCTTTTCCATGCTGTCCCAGCGATATCTAGATGAGCCCAGGCACCATCCTTGATGAAACGAGCAAGAAAACAAGCAGCAGTAATTGTACCGGCTGTTCGCCCCCCAATGTTAGCCATATCAGCAAAGTTACTTTTTAGCTGCTTGTCGTATTCGTCCCAGAGAGGTAGCCGCCAAACCCTGTCGCCACTAGAGCTACCAGCAATCTCTAGGCTCTCTGCGAGCGCATCATTATTGCTGAGTAGGCCGCTAGCATGACCACCTAAAGTCACTACACATGCCCCTGTCAAGGTTGCAATATCTATCATAATTTTTGGTTTATATCGGTTCGCATATGTGAGTGCATCACATAAAATTAGCCGCCCTTCTGCATCAGTATTTAAAATCTCAATAGTTTGACCAGACATGCTTGTAACGATATCACCAGGTTTGATTGCATTACCCCCCGGCATATTTTCTACGGCAGGTATTATACCAACTACATTTAGACGCAGATTCATATCAATTAGCATAGAAAAAATCCCTAGAACACTAGCTGCACCACACATGTCATATTTCATTTCATCCATGCCGGTGCCAGGCTTTAGGCTTATTCCTCCAGAATCAAAAGTAACTCCTTTCCCGACAAGCGCGACCGGACTATCTTTTTTATTAGCCCCAAAGTATTGCAGAATAATCATTTTGGCAGGCTGTTGAGTACCCGCAGTGACTGATAGCAGAGACCCCATTCCAAGAGCTGTCATTTCTTTTTCATTTAATATTTTACAGGTAACCTGAGGGTGTTGGGCTGCAAGTTTTTCCGCTTCTGTGGCTAGATAGGAGGGCGTACATATGTTCCCTGGCAGATCACCTAGATGTCGAGACAGATTCACCCCTTTTGCTATCGACGAACCTAAAATACATGCTTGCTTAATTTTTTGTAAATCTATTCCAGATGACAGGGTAAGAGTGACTTTTTTTAGGGATGGAGGTTTTTTGATACTAGTTTTAAGAGAGCCAGAAGAGTAGTTTTGTTCGCCCAGAATTCGAGAAAATTGTTGCGCCTTCCATATCTTGTCTCGTCCACAAATATCTACATCTTCTAGTGATACAAATGCATCCTTGATAGGTAAACCAATAAGCTTACTTCCAATGCTTCCTGCAAGCTTAATAAATGACTGTTCATTAAGTGCTTTCGCGCCACTACTAAATATTAGTAACCTTTTCGCTTGTAGTCCATCAGGGCTACTAATTGCGATTGAGCTGCCTAGAGTTTCTTTAATATCACCGCTTTCTTTTAATTTTTTGATCAAATCTTCTATTGTGGTGTCTATATGTTTTGATGACTGCAAGGGGGAGTCATCTTGTTGACTCCCAAGAACTAGCACTAGACAGTCAGTTTTTTTGGTAAGAAGGTCGCAGACAGCGGCGGTAAGTTGCATTGTTTCTCCAAAGTTTAGTTGGTGAGAGGTTTAAATCGACGTACACTTAGCAAGATGAACCCCTTTGAGTATCGAAGACCGTCGGAATATAAGTTTATATTAAAGCATAACAGGAATTTTTATATTGCTCATTTTTCGTTATCTTGCGCGTGACTTCCTAGCGTCCGCATTTGCAGTTTCCGCGGTACTCCTGATGATCGTCATGAGCGGCCGTTTTGTTAAATATCTTGCAGAGGCTGCTGCGGGTGACATGGACGCAGGAATTCTCTTCTCTCTTATTGGCGCCCGTCTTCCTGGTTTTTTGGAATTAATTATACCTCTTGCATGCTTTTTGGGAATCCTTTTGGCCTATGGGCGCCTATATGTTCAAAATGAAATGACAGTCATGATTGCATGCGGTATGAGTGAAAACAGATTGGCGGCTTATACATTGGCCCCGGCGCTAATAGTGGCTCTCTTGGTATCCTATCTGAGCCTTTATGCTACGCCCAATGGCACACGGGCGGCTGGAATACTTATTTCGGATCAAAATGCTCGCGGAAACTTGGATGGCATGGCTGCTAATCATTTTTACCCACTTCAAAAGGGGAAAGGAGTGACTTATGCTGAAAAAATAAATGAGGATGGCGTGATGCTGGACGTTTTTCTTGCTGAGCATCACCCTGATGCTGAAGATGGAAAACAGTTGGTCCTAATCGTTTCCAAAACTGGCGAACAAAAGAGTGATGATGATGACGTAGATTACCTTGTTCTTCGCGATGGTTATCGCATTCAGGGGATGCCTGGACAAGCAGATTACCAGATGACCCGTTTTGAGGAATACGGGCAATCTATGCAAAAGCAGGATTCGAGTCGCCGTGTTAGGAAAAAAACTGATACGCTTTCTACCTCGGAGTTGATGGCCTCCAAAGAGTTAGCGCATATAGCCGCTTTACAGTGGCGCTTTTCTGTTCCTATTTTAGTGCTGGTGATGAGCCTGATAGCTGTTCCCTTAAGTAAAACAAACCAAAGACAAGGAAGCTTTTCTAAGATGATACCAGCAGTATTACTTTATATGGTTTACTTGGTGATGTTAAATAGTGCCCGCGGTGCAGTAGAGGAAGGGGTTCTCCTACCTGCGGCTGGATTATGGATTGTCCACGTATTATTTGTATTTGTCGCTTTATTTTTGCTGTTCTTTCGAGCCATTAAACTAAAGATCAAACAGCGTAATATCTTGGTGGTTAAGTAATGAAGCGCAATTTCTTTTTGTGTCTTGTAGAAAAGTTATCTACTTTTTTGTCGAATAAAAAACTACCGACATACGCAACAAAGTATTTTCGAAATCAAGAAGTATTTGGAGTTGGTTTTTTTCATAGATGGGAGAAGCTGCGTACCTTTGTACTGAGGGATTTTAAGTCGATGAAAAGGTTGTCGACTTACGTAGCAATTTCGGTCATTGGCTCTATAGGCCTAGTGCTATTAATTATAGTTATTCTTGATGCTATCGGCGCCATGATTGACGGGGCGGGGGACATCACCGCAGAGTATACTTTTGCCCAGATGGTTGTTTATGTTGCGCTAACTATACCCGCTAGAATTTATGAATTTCTTCCTACAGCTTCTTTGATTGGATGTCTTGTTGGTCTGGGTGGCTTGGCAAATAACTCTGAATTAATCGTAATTCGTGCTGCTGGTGTATCATTGCTTCGTATTGTGTGGATAGTCCTTCGTCCAATTATGGTGCTAGTTTTACTTGGTGCGATGTTTGGTGAATATGTTGTTCCTTATTCCGAGAAGTATGCTGAGAGTCGACGTATGCTTCTAACTAAAGGAAAGTTATCCCAAGGATCTGCTAGCGGTCTTTGGAATAAAGAAGGCAATGAATTTATGCACTTTGATGCAATTTATCCTGGTGGGATATTATTTGGGGTAACTCGCTATCAGTTTGATGATAATCACGTTTTAAAGAAGGCTAGCTTTGCAGGTAGAGCTTCATTTCAAGGTGAAACCTGGGTAGAAGAGCTTGGAGCAGCAACCTATTTTGAAGGAAACAGTACTCGAGTAGAAACGTTTGTAACACAAGATTGGGCAACTGAGTTGTCGCCAGAATTGCTGAATATAGCTTCATTGCCTTCTGATTCTCTTTCCATGCGAGATCTTAGCAAGCATAGCAATTATTTAAGACATCAAGGACAGGATGCCTCCAGGTATGAGTTAGGTTTTTGGCGAAAAGCTTTGCAACCACTTACAGTGATCAGCTTGATCCTGATCGCAAGTTCGTTTATCTTTGGGCCACTACGCCAGGTCTCTATGGGTTACCGTATCTTTGCTGGAGTAGTGGTGGGAATTGTATTTAGAATCAGCCAGGATCTGCTTGGTCCTGCTAGTATTGTGTTTGGGTTCTCTCCTTTTATCGCAGTTATTTTTCCTGCAATGGTGTGCGCCTTTATAGGGGTTGTATTATTGAGGCGAGCCTCCTAAGAATGACTCCAGATAATTAATCTCATCGCCACATAAGCTTTGACTGAATCCTTAGGTTACGTTATTTTTTAGCTAAAACTATGACCCTTGTCCGGCTATAAATATCATGAAAACACCTTCCTTCCTTGTCAATTATGCACCACAAGTAGCCGATCCCAAGAGATGCCAATGAAATATGCGCAAGAATGCAGCGTAACCAACATTTTCCCCAGGAAAGAGGTTTTTGGTTACAATCTTGCAGCTGAAGCCTCCATGACTTCATCCCTAATGTTTGTCCGTTACGATGCCAGCACCATACATAGAATGATGCACAGCTTAACCACATACCCAGAGTGATGATGCTTTGAGTAATATCACTCGGCGCCTGTAATGTGTCGTCCCCCGTTAAGCGTCTTAAGATGAAAACAATAATTCCAAAAGCAAAAATAATACCTACAAGCAATAAAGAGTCGTATAGCATAGCCATGAGTCGCCGAAAAATATTTGCGGGTATTTTTAATTTAATGGCTTCTTTATTCATTTTTAGCACTCTTTATGTCGAGTATAATTAT
>JBLIIR010000048.1:0-8338 GCA_047635255.1 Porticoccus sp.
TAGCTCCCTCACTTCGCCCTAACTGCCCAGCCCCAACGTGATATGCAGAAAATAAAGGTTGACGATACTGATTCCAGCTCAATGATGAATAAGGACCATTGAGCCCAGGACGGTCAGAGGGTACTAGCGTCCTACCCACCCATAAATTAGCAGAAGGATTAAGCTCAAATTTTAATAGAGCATCGATAGTCATCATCGAATCGCCCTCATATTTTTCTGTATTAATGTTGAATTTTAAGTATTTATGGAGCTGGCCCGATATATAGAGGCGCATGCTATTGATTGAGAATTCTGAACTATCATCCGTGTTGCTATTGCGTGAGGCTGTTTGAAGACGGAGACCTCCTCCGACAGACAGCCAGACCGTATCATTATGTTTTAGCATGAGGCCTTTTAGTGGATCGCCGGCCATAGAGGGTGATGCTGCCAAGAAAATAAAATAAATCAGTAGGGGTAGGATATAAGTTCTAGGTGAAGCCGATGAAAAAAATCTGTTTTCTTTGAAATAGTTTTTCATTGGGGACCCCTTTTTGGGATAAATTATTTACGTTAACTGCAGCATAGTGGTCTTTTTACATATATAAAAGACTGAATAGCTACTGTTTAATGGATGCATTGGCCCATGCGTTATCTTTAATGGGACGGTAGATTCGAATTACAAAATCTATTTCTGTGCATAATGATACTAAAGTCTTCAAGTTGGCTTGGGCTGTTTTATCGGTCTGCCAGTAAAGCGGTGTCATCGATACTAGCTGGTTGATCTGTTTAGCACCTTTCACTTCAAGCTGGTAGCTCACCCTTTTCTCGTCTAAAAGTGAAAAATTATCAAGAGCCTCTTGAGACGTATGCTCTTTGGCTTCTTTATAGAGTAATTTTTTTAGTGCAAATAAGTGCCTGGGACCTGGTGAAATAACAATTAACACACCTTTTTTCTTCAGTACTCGTGCTGCTTCTATGTTATCCCCTGGTGCAAATATTCGTAATAAGCAATCAATGGAATTGGTTAAAACAGGTAAATTAAAGCTACTTGCAACGGCAAAATACCCATCTTTTATGAGACGACTTGCAATTTTTGTCGCCTCTTTTGATATGTCTATTCCGAATATATGAATGTCATTTTTATGTGCTAGGAGTTGCTGCAAATAGTAACCTTCGCCGCAGCCACTATCTAGTAAAATTGAATTGGTTTCCAAGTGGCTGCTGGCTAATTCAGTGATTTTTTCAGAGAGAGGCTGATAATAGCCTTGGCTTAAAAAATTCTGACGACTACTCACCATAAATTTGGTATCGCCTGGAGAAGGCGAGCGTTTTTGTTGCGGCAGTAAGAGATTAATGTAGCCTTCTTTCGCAATATCAAAACTATGCTGGTTATCACACAGCCACTGCTGAGTTAAGGTACCGTCTGAGTTTTTTTCAGACCCAATACATGGTTTTGTTAACGGTAATTTACACACTGGACAGGCCCAGATTGATACATGATAATTATTTGCCATAGAAAATTATTTTTTAGATGGGTGTTTAGTAAAAATTTTTGTTGGTCGTAAGTATAATGGAGGCCGATAATATAGATATAAGTAAAAAAGGGTGAGATTGAATGAAAATCAAGCATAACGCTATTGTGAGTTTTCACTATCGTTTGCGCGATGCGACAACCCAAGAAGAGCTGGAGAGCTCTCATACTGGTAGCCCCAGTGTTTACTTGCACGGTCGCCATGCTATTACGCCTGCGCTGGAGGCCGTAATGACAGAAAAAGAGACCGGAGATGTATTTAGCATAACTTTACTTCCAGAGGAAAGTTTTGGTATTCGAGAGGAAGGTCGACATCAGCGCGTTCCTATTAAGCATTTGATGGGGAAGATAAAACCAAAAGTTGGCATGGCTGTGTCAATCCAAACAGACGGTGGAGTGCGTCAAGGGGTAGTGATTAAGGCGGGCAAGTTTAATGTCGATTTAGACACTAACCACCCTCTGGCGGGAAAGACGGTTATATTTGATGTTGAGATTGTTGACGTTCGCGAAGCTACCCAAGAAGAAATTGACCATGGGCATGCACATGGTACTGGTGGTCATCAACACTAACTATTGCCGAGTGATAGTTGGCTCTTATAATAGTTTTCATGTGCGAGTAGCCAAGATTTCCTTTCCAGTCCACCAGAATAGCCTGTTAGTGCACCATTTTTTCCAATAACGCGGTGACAGGGCACAATAATAGCAATAGGGTTTTTTTTGAGAGCAGTCCCTGCGGCGCGAATAGCTGCAGGCTTACCAGCCATCCTGGCAACGGTCCCATAAGAAATGGTTTCACTAAAAACGATATCCTGCAGTGCGGACCAAATAGAATTTTGAAAATCAGTACCCTTATAATCTAAGGGTAGACTGAATATTTTTCGCCTTCCTGAGAAATATTCAGCCAGTTCTATTATGCAATGTTCAGTGATTCTGCAGCCTAAGGAAGGCACCTTCTTCTGGCTAGTGAATTCAATTCCTGTGATGCCATATTTTGATGCTTCGATTTTTATAACGCCAAGAGGCGAGGTCATGTAGTCGGTATAATTTTTAAAATTTTGCATTAAGTTTGCACGCTCTTATTTAAAAGGTTGCGTATAACTCTTTGGCTACTGCGGGCTCGTCCATACTTTTCTTAACGGCTCACCGAAGTCATCATAGATTATTTTTTCTTTTTCTTTTTCTTTGGGTTTGGATTTGCTTGTTTTCTTAAGTGCAGACTTTGATTTACTTCTAGCATCCAAAGCAGCAATCACGTCTGTCAGGGGGGTTCGAGCTATTTTTGGCTCATTAAATAGTGGTGTTTTCAGGCTTGCGTGAGGACTCTCTCTACCAGTAACACCTTTGTCTATTTGCTCTATTTTCCCGCCTTTGCAAGTGAATTGATCGATCTGTCTTTGTAGTTCATCCCTTAAGTCTGCTTTGGTTGGTATTTTTTTCACAATTTTTCGCCATGATTAAACTTTCTGTAGTATAGCACCAGTATTGACTATAGTCAGCTCTACCAGTGCTCCCATACAGGTGAACATGCTATAGGTAACTCAGAGATGTGACCTAATTCGGCCCATGCTTGCCCCGGCCGATGAAAGTCAGACCCGCAAGATGCTAGCAGTTTCTTTTCCACACAAAGACCAGCTAAATCTTTCGTGATGTTAGCGTCTTGTCTTCCCGAGATCACCTCCATGCCTTGGCCTCCAACCTCAATAAAGTTATCTAGCAGATGTTTGAGTTTGGTTCGAGTTAATTGGTATTTTTTTGGATGAGCTAATACCGCGGTTCCACCTGCCTCGTTAATCCATCGGACAACTTGTGGAATATCTGCCCAAAACTGCTTTATATCGCCAGGTTTTCCTGACCCAAGAAATTTTTTAAAAGCCTGGTTGATGTCAGAGACAGCTCCAATATTCACTAAGTGTTGAGCAAAATGAGGACGACCAATATTACCATTATTGGCGATAGCCGCTGCTCCAGCGAGGGTCTCTTTGAAGCCTAGCTGATCAAGCTTATCTGCAATCATAGCTGCTCTTTTTTGCCTTGCTATATTTTGGAAAGCAACTCCTGCTTTTAAGGAGTTGCTATCAAGCTGAACGTTGAGCCCAACAATATGAACATTCATTTTCCCCCAATAGCTTGAGAATTCAATACCAGGGATAATTTTGATCGGTAAACTTTCTTTTAGGTTGATGTGATGGTAAGCATTTATTGTGTCGTGGTCTGTAATAGCAAGCGTTTGGACTCCCATCTCTATAGCCCGACCAACCAACTCTGTTGGCGTTAGCGTTCCATCTGAGCAGTTACTATGGCAATGTAAATCGTATTTCATAGGGTGATACATTTTTTAGTTAATTTGTGTTTTTAGTTTGTTTCATACATCAATTTGTAGAGATTTTAAGTGCGAAGCTATTTTTTTGTCAGGTATAATTCACTAATGAATATTTCTTCAGCCAAAATAGACCTCGCTATTATAACCCCTATTGATGATTCAAGGCAGAAACAAGTTGTAGGGCATACTAGGAATTTTATTGAGCTGGGTTCAAAATATTTCAATCAAAACTTTGGCATGATCCCTGTTGTGTTTGACTTAAAGGGAAGAATAGCAGGTATGTATAAGTGGCAGTCTTCTACAGGAAAGCAAGAGAGATCAAGAAAGATTCGCTACAATCCTTGGCTTTTTGCTAAATATTATGAAGAAAATTTGGCTATAACAGTACCTCATGAGGTGGCGCATTATTTGGTTAGCTGTCTCCATCAACCCCGAAAAGTGAAACCTCATGGACCAGAATGGAAAGCCGTAATGCAGATTTTTGGGGCTGAAAGCACTGTCACTGCTGACTTTGATATGACAGGTATACCCTGTTATAGCCATCGAAGATTTGAATATACCTGCGACTGCAGAATCCATCAGCTTAGTACCTACCGGCACAATAAATGTGTGCGTAGTCAGGCTTGCTATCTTTGTCGATATTGCCACGCCAAGCTTAAACTAAAATATCAGGAGTTTTGATGCCTAAACCTCCCAGTTCTTGGTTTGTCTATATGATCAAGGCTAGCGATGAATCTCTTTATACCGGGATCACCATAGATGTGCATCGACGATTTCAGCAACACTTAAATGGCAAGCAAGGGGCTAAGTACTTTCAGGGCAGAAAGCCTGAAAAGATTGTTTTTATTGAGTCTGGGCACGATCGTAGTAGCGCCTCTAAGCGCGAAACTGAGATAAAATCTTTTACTCGGGACAAAAAACTTCTCATGGTAAGTGCAGCTAAACATTCAGACCTACTGTGTTAATTTTTTTAACTTGTCCAGATAAGCATAGCGCCTATGGTATCTTTTGCCTGCGACTCATAAAATGTGCACATTTTTAGTTTAGGCAAGGAGATGCAGTTGGATGCTTGGGATGTAATCATTGTTGGGGCTGGGGCCGCTGGATTAATGTGCGCCATCACAGCTGGCAAGCGCGGGCGTCGAGTTTTAGTGCTGGAATCTGCAGATAAGCCAGGCAAGAAAATATTAATGTCTGGCGGTGGCCGCTGTAACTTTACTAATTTGCATGTTGAATCAGATAGTTTTTTGTCAGATAACCTAAATTTCTGTAAATCTGCTTTGAGTTGCTACACTCAATGGGATTTTATAGAGCTAGTCCGCAAACATGACATTAAATACCATGAGAAAACCCTGGGACAACTATTTTGCGATAGTTCGTCAAAAGATATCCTTAGCATGCTACTGATAGAGGCTGACAAAGCAAAAGTAACAATTAAAACAAGATGTTTAATTGATAAATATGAGATTAAGGAGCGCTCTGAGAAAAATTTTACGCTATGTACAAATCAGGGAAAGTTTACGACCAAGTCTTTGGTTGTGGCATCTGGGGGGCTTTCAGTTCCAACACTAGGGGGTTCTGATATAGGTTATCGTCTAGCAGAGCAATTTGGGCATAAGATTACTTCATTGCGCCCAGCCTTGGTGCCTTTTACTTTTACGGATAGTTTTAAATTATTGTCAGAAAAATTATCTGGATTATCGTTGCCAGTGCGCTTATCAATTGGTAAGCATCAGTTCTTGGAGAGTGTGTTATTTACCCATCGTGGCTTAAGTGGCCCTGCAGTATTGCAAATTTCAAGTTATTGGAGGGAAGGACAGCCTATTAGGCTGGATCTACTGCCCTTTACAGACTGCTTTCAGCATCTAGTCAAACAAAAATTTGAGCAACCTAGAGCAGTGTTGAGAACAATTATCTCTCAACTGCTACCAAGAAATTTAGCATTAGAGCTTGAGAAGTGCTGGTGGCTGGAGAAAAAAGAAGTGCCTATTGCTGAGCTTTCGGAAACATTAATTCAAGCCCTGGCTGATAACATTCATAGCTGGGAGCTAAAGCCATCAGGCACAGAGGGTTATCGTACTGCTGAAGTTACACTTGGCGGGGTTGAAACTAGCGAGGTTTCATCCAAAACTATGGAAAGTAAGAGGCAGCCTGGATTGTATTTTATTGGTGAAATTTTAGATGTCACTGGCCACCTTGGGGGCTTTAATTTTCAATGGGCCTGGGCATCTGGGTTTGCTGCCGGAAAAGTTGCTTAAGTGCGAAGCTATTTGTTGTTATATTTGAAATAATAACTAATCAGGAATTTTTGGCCACTGCACAACATTGGGCTTTATAATGGATCGAGAAGAATTAAATGCTGAAACAGCAAAAATTTATTGGAAAGAGGTAGAAACCTTTTTTGCTAACGGTGCAGTTATTTATGTATCCTCAGAGCTTGATTTGATTGATGTGGCTATGGATATCTGTCTAGATAATAAGCTGAAAGTTCAGCAATGGATGTCAGACAATCTGGTTAATAAGGTCAGCGACCAACAAGCCTTAGAATGGCTGAGTGGTGACACTGTATTGTGGTCGTTAGTTGTAAAGCCTTGGGTGCTGGTTCAGCCAATAAAAGACTCCAGCGTATAGGATATAATATTTTTTTATGCTTGATTGAATTTTCAAGAATTTCTAATTTTATTGATGATTTTTTCCTGCTTGCTGCGGATATAAATCAATCTATTGTAATTTTAATCTTGATAAATATTGCTTCATATAGGATCCTTCGCGCAGTTTTTAAAAGCTTGGCGCTGAGTGCTCTAGGAAAATAGAAAATCTAACAAAGGAGTTAGTTTCATGGCAGGTTTCGACAAGGTGGTCAGCACCTACGAAGAAGCGATGGCGGGCCTAGAAGACGGAATGACCGTTATTGCCGGTGGTTTTGGTATCTGTGGTATCCCTGAGAATTTGATTAAAGAGATCAAAAAGATGGGTTCCAAGGAGCTGACAATTATTTCCAATAACTGTGGTTGCGATGGTCTTGGCCTTGGAATTCTTTTAGAAGATCGTCAGATTAAAAAAATGGTGTCTTCGTATGTGGGTGAAAACAAGATGTTCGAAGAGCAGCTTCTTTCTGGCGAGCTAGAGGTGGAGCTAACTCCACAAGGAACGCTAGCAGAGAAAATGAGAGCGGGCGGTGCCGGCATCCCTGCTTTTTATACGGCTACTGGATTCGGAACGGATATAGCCAAGGGAAAAGATGTGCGTGAATTTGATGGACGTAAATATATTCTTGAAGAATCTGTTACGGGAGACTTTGCTATTGTTAAAGCCTGGAAGGCAGACCGCTTTGGCAATGCAATCTATCGACATACAGCTATGAACTTCAACCCTATGGCGGCAACTGCTGGAAAAATTACAGTCATGGAGGTGGAGGAAATTGTTGAGCCAGGTGAATTGGATCCTATGCATGTCCACACCTCTGGGATTTATGTTGATCGACTAATACAAGGTACGTTTGAGAAGCGCATTGAATTGCGTACAGTCCGCGAAAACTAATCGGAGGGATAAAAATAATGTCACTTTCTCGTGATCAAATGGCTATTCGGGTAGCGCGTGAGCTTCAGGATGGCTATTACGTTAACTTAGGTATAGGCATCCCTACATTGGTAGCAAATCATGTGCCAGAAGACATGGAAGTTATGTTGCAGTCTGAGAATGGATTGCTTGGTATGGGCCCATTTCCAACAGAAGATGAGGTGGATGCTGATTTAATTAATGCTGGAAAACAAACAGTCACCACAGCAACTGGCGCATCAATTTTCTCCTCAGCTGAGTCGTTTGCTATGATTCGTGGAGGCCATGTAGATTTAACTGTTCTCGGGGCTTTTGAGGTTGATGCTTTGGGAAATATAGCTTCATGGATGATTCCCGGTAAGCTCATAAAGGGTATGGGCGGGGCTATGGACTTGGTGGCTGGGGCAGACAACATAGTTGTCATGATGACCCATGCGGATAAATACGGTAAATCAAAATTGTTATCAGAGTGCTCACTTCCTTTAACTGGAGCGGGCTGCATCAAGCAAGTTTTAACTGATTTGGCGTACCTAGAGATATATGACGGAAAATTCCATTTAATTGAGCGTGCTCCTGGGGTTTCCGTAGCGGAAATTGTTGAGAAAACTGCCGGAGCTTTAGTTGTCCCAGATAATGTTCCTGAAATGAAGTTTTGATAGCTTACCTCTAGACACTCAAGGTTTCCAAGCTTGGGGACCTTTTTTCTTAGAGCACCCTCTTTGTAGACTGCATCCCTTATTGCAACTCGAGCCTGTATTCCTATATGTCTGAATCTCTAGAAGCGCACAAAGTTGGCTTTATTTCCTTGGGCTGTCCCAAAGCCTTGGTTGATTCTGAGCGAATTCTTACGAATCTCAAGCTAGATGGGTATGAAGTCAGCCCTAATTATGCAGATGCAGATGCAGATGCAGATGCAGATGTTGTTATCGTTAACACTTGTGGTTTTATTG
>JBLIIR010000049.1:0-8124 GCA_047635255.1 Porticoccus sp.
AGGGGTTTTTTATTGAGTGTCGCAACTAAGAGTGATAGCTTTAATCAGTGATTACGAGGTCTACCTCAAAAGGGTCTGCACCCATTTTGACGATGTATTGTTGCAAGCTGCCACCATCATAGCTTGAGTCAACAGAGACTGAATCTGTGAGCTTGAATTTGATTTCGAAGCTGCTTGATGCTGTTACAACCTTATCTGTTGAGAAATCAATTCTGGCGAACATTCTTGCTGCGTCACCATAACCAGTTGCAGTGGTTAAGTTGTCATCTTGCAGTAACTTGACCCTCATAGTGTCGCCACTTGGTAGCGTATGAGAGGTTGCATCGGTAGCTAAAAATGCAGCGGGGTGCCCCTCTCCCATTGAGTCAAATATTTCCTTGGTGAATGCTGGGGCAGCATTTTCGGCTAGGCCACATTGTATTCCAGTGCTTGCGATTGAGCCCTTATCACGCAAGGCGGGATCAAAGCCACCAAAAGTAGTGGTGTAATCTATGGACCAACAGGTGGTTCCTTGTACTATACCTCCGCCATCAGGGTTTGAGAACATAGATGTATCGTATGTTTGTGTATGTTTAACCTCGAGAGAGTTGCTGAGTACCATGAACCCATAAGCGTAGGTTCCTGAGGCGATAACACCAGTCGTGGTTAAGGCTGTTGGTACGCCAACTCCCTCAATGGTATGGGATGTAGCTGTATCAGAGTTAATGAAATATTGACAAGTTGAAAAGTCATTACTTGCAAATGGATCTGCTGTGCATACACCAAATTTAAATATACCAATACGGTAAGCATCGGGAATTTCCGAACATTGATCGCCATCGTTGCTTGTATTTGCCGCCTGTTTAAAGGGGTTGCTGCCGGCATATACCTTGATGATGCTACCAGAAGATTTCTCGCACACCCCGCTAGTATTATCATCAAATGCTGCCAAGACAGAAGATGAGGCGAAAATGAACGGCAGTATTAGAATCATTAGCCAGTTGCGTGTATTTGTCATGATTATTTTCCTTAAACTATCCAAATATTAAACAGATTCAGCTCAATTTTTTTACCACTAGTATCCTGAAACTTGCACCTGTTGGCCGCCCTTACTTTTCATCTGCTTGAAAATTTTATTTTCACGACGTACTTTCTCGTAGCGCTTTGCTTCCATGTCATCAAGCTGATAGGCATATTTGCTGATGAGCGGCGCAGCATCGGCCGGTGTCTTGAACAGCTCTGTTAGGTTCACGCTGATTTTGAAAAAATTGGCATCTTTCTCAGCATTGCTTGAGGTGTTGCCATAGTTAACCCTACCAAACTCAATTTCCACTCCGCGTAATCCAGGCGGTATTGCGCGAATGGATAGGTTGGTGCCAGAGATATCTTTAACGCCATTGAGCTCGCTGTCCCAAGTGAACGCTTTAGCAAAAATGTGCGCCCAGTTCATATAAGGTAAAGGGATACCAATTTCAATATCGCGCCCGTCGAGACCTCTTTCATCTAAGCCATCTCTCCCATCTCGCCAGTCTGTTAGGCTATTGTAGACGTTTGCATTTACCTCACCGACAGTGGTTCTAGCTTCGAAACCAAGACTCATGCGTTGATGATTGTAAGGAAACTCATGATCATAAAACGCGTTTATCCCTAACATCAGTTTTTTATCTAACGTGAGGCGACGATACCCAACACCCAGGTTGACTGTGGTTCGATTATCTGAGTAATAGATACTGTCTTGCGTAAAAAATGTATTGATGGAGTCACTGGGGTCCGAGAGAGGAGCTACAATTAAGATACTTGATGTGGGGTTTGATCCATTCATCATATCGAGCTCTAGCTCAACCGTTGGGAAGTATTTTTCTAAATAAGATTTGGAGATTTCAGCGCCTTTGTTGTTGAGAGCGTTAAGCGCGTCGCTTTTCAGTGATTCAGCACTAAGCGAACTCGCTTGAGTCGCCATACCCTTGAGGGATTTAAGGTCGTTGAGGGTTAGGTCCGGCGGACCTCCGCCAGCTAGAATTTGCTTTCCTGCAGGGAGTAGTGAAAAAGGGCTGCTAGTCAGAGTATCTGCATATGCGCTGATGGGCGAAAATATCAATACAATCAGGGCGATAAAATTAACATTTTTCATATTCATATAATGTGCACTTAATTTGTTAGTTGTTTAAACACAAGCATAATGTATTAATCCATGCTTGTGTATCTGAATTATGCATTTTTAGTTGTTAGATATACTTAGGTGTTAAAATAACAAGCCCTGTCTTGCTACAAAAAATGTAATTCAAAGTACTGCAGCGTTTTCTTATTTTTCTTATTTTTCTTATTTTTCTTATTTTTCTTATTTTTCTTATTTTTCTTATTTTTAAATGATACTATTTTGTCAGCATGATATTGCTTTATCCTCAGCTATATGGAGATTGAAGCATACTATATCGGTGATAGCTTAACGCTATATTTAGATATATAGACAATTATTTTAAAGACGACAAGATTACATCTTCTATGACAAAAAAGAAAAAAATAGCGGTCATCGGTTCTGGTATTGCCGGGCTAAGTATTGCTTATTTCCTCAAGGATTCCTGCGAAGTAACCGTCTATGAAAAAAATAAAGTATTTGGGGGCCATAGCAGGACAATTTCAATAACGACAGGGGATGGTAAGACCTTAGAGGTAGATACAGGTTTTATTGTACTAAATGATAGGACCTACCCTAAGCTAAATCAGTTATTGCAAGACATTGGGATTGAGATCAAAGATACAGAGATGTCTTTTGCTATTTCAGTTGATGATGGCGCCTTAGAGTGGGCTGGAACCTCCCTTGATGCGCTCTTCGCCCAGCGAAAAAATTTATTAAACCTTCGGATGCTCAGAGGGGTGCTGGATATTATAAGATTTAATGCTAGCGCAAAGAGGTTTGTTGAAAAATTTCCTCATCTTTCTTTGGGTGAGTTGATTGAAAAAATGAAACTCAAGTCATGGTTTCGTGATTATTATATTTTGCCGATGGGCGGTGCAATTTGGAGTTGCTCATCAGTGGCTATGTTAGATTTTCCTGCAGCCACGTTCGTCAATTTCTTTGATAATCATGGCTTGTTGAGCCTTAGGAACCGACCCCAGTGGCACACGATAAAGCACAAAAGTAGGACTTATGTTGAGGCCTTAGTTGCCTTGATTCAAGAAAAAGGGTGCTTGGTTAATAATGCCTCCATTCAATATGTTGATTGCTCAAGTGACTCTGTCGAGATAAAGGAGCATGATCAGGAAGCAAAAATTTATGATGAAGTGATATTTGCCTGCCACCCAACTGAGATGCTTGATATTTTGAGATCTGTGACCTCAAAAGAAAAAATGATTTTGGAGAGATTTTCCAAGCAAAAGAATATCGCATTTACTCATTGTGATTTCGATCAAATGCCAAAACAACGAAAATGCTGGAGCAGCTGGAACTATCTCTATAAGAAAGAAAAAGAAGATCGCAGCGTTGCCGTGACTTATTGGATGAATAAGTTGCAGCATATAAACCCGTTATCACCTGTATTTGTGACCCTTAATCCGGTCAAAGCCATTCCCAAAGAAAAGATCTACGATGTCCACGAGTTTTATCACCCAGTGTTTGATCAAGCCGCCATTGCAGGCCAATTAGAGCTAAATGCAATACAGGGCGATCGCCATACCTGGTTTTGCGGGGCATATCTACGTTACGGTTTTCATGAAGATGGTGTATGGAGCGCGACCAGAATTTTTGAAAAAATGATCGAAAGAAAACTATGCTGAAATCTTCTTCTCTCGTAAAAATGAAGATATTTCATAAAAGACACCGTCCAAAGGAGTACGAATTTTCTCATAAAATGTTGTATGTTTGCTTGAAGTTAAGCGCAACTTTTTCGGCTATCAAGACCAGATTTTTTTCAGTACAAGGGTTTAATTTTTTTAGTATTTTTTGGAAGGACTATGGCTTTAAAAAGTTTTCCGACCCCAGGCTTTATATCACCGAAATACTCGACAAACAGGCTATCGATTCCGGCTGCATCGATAGTGTTTATCTGTTAACAATCCCGAAGGCTTTGGGTTGGGGTTTTAATCCCATTAGCTTCTGGCTATGCTTTGATTTGCAGGGTGCTTTACGCATAGTTTTGGCTGAAGTGAACAATACCTTCAAGGAAAGACATGGATACTTGTGTTTTAACCCAAAAATGAAACCAATTACTCGCTTGACTGCAATTAGCCACCCAAAAGTATTGCATGTTTCGCCTTTTTGCCAGGTCAGAGGGCACTACGATTTTAGGTTTGATATCAATGAAGCTAATATGAAAATAGATATAGATTATTTTGATGAGGGTGAGAGGTTAATCTCGACAGCCATACATGGAGAAATCATAAAATTTAATGACAGGAATCTGGCTGCATATTTTCTCTCGTTACCGTTTATAACATTTAAGGTGCTATTTTTTATTCATTTCCATGCGCTTCGTCTTTGGTTCAAAAAAATTCCATTTAGGTCAACACCCAAGAAACCAGATATCGATATTACTTAAGGTTAAAAATTATGAGTGTCAAATACATCAACACCTTAAAGAGATTTTTTGAGGCAGCCAATGTCGGTCAGTTAACTGTTTATTTGCCTGACTCTCAAGAAATGGTTTTTTCTGGAGACAGTCCAGGACCCCAGTGCGATCTCAGAATAAACGATTGGGTCGTGATGAAGATGATAGCGAAGAGGGGGGATATAGGCCTGGGCGAAGCCTATCATTTAGGATTTTGGGATAGCTCGGATGTTGCAGAATTTTTGACTTATTGCAGTTTCAATTTAGGCAATATTGAGAATCGCGGGCAAGCCAGTTTTTTTAATAATTTATTCTTTTACTTGCATCACCAGTGGGTTCGGGCGAACACCATCTATGGCAGCAAAAAAAATATACTAGAACACTATGATATAGGAAATGATTTCTATGAGTCTTGGCTAGATCCTACAATGACCTATTCTTCAGCCGTATGTAAAAATCCTACCGATAGCCTAAAAGAGGCCCAAATCAATAAGTACCAGCGCATAATTCAGAATCTGGACGTAAAGGATGCAAAAGTTTTAGAAATTGGTTGTGGGTGGGGAGGTTTTGCCGAGGAGGCAGCGGGCGCGGGCGCTA
This sequence comes from Porticoccus sp., assembly GCA_047635255.1. Taxonomy (GTDB): domain Bacteria; phylum Pseudomonadota; class Gammaproteobacteria; order Pseudomonadales; family Porticoccaceae; genus Porticoccus. The sequence continues at coordinate 5,121 of JBLIIR010000049.1, forward strand.
AGTTAACCGGCCTCACTATATCTAATAAACAACACGATTATGCTAAAAAAAGATTAAATGGAAATGCTCATATTCTAATGAAGGACTATCGGGAAATAGAAGGAAAATACGACCGTATAGTGTCTATTGAGATGTTTGAGGCAGTCGGTGAAAAGTATTGGAAGCTGTATTTTGATCAAATAAAAAGATTGCTCAAGAAAGATGGCAAGGCAATGATACAGACGATCACCATTGATGATGAAGTGTTTCCCGGTTACCGTAAAAAAAGTGATTATATTAGACATCACGTTTTTCCCGGAGGCATGCTGCCTTCCAAAAAGGTTTTTTGTGAAAGAGTGAAAGGTTCAAAATTAGGGGTCGGAGAAGTATTTGAATTTGGCAAAGACTACGCTTGGACACTACAGAAATGGAAGAAAAATTTCATAGCACAAAAAGATCAGCTACTAATTGGCGGGTGCTCAGAATCTTTTCTTCGATCTTGGGAGTTTTATCTCAGCATTTGTATTGCAGGCTTTAATTCAGGCAGAACAAGCGTTATGCAAATTGAAATAATGAATTAAATAGGTATCTGTTAATAGCTTTTCTTTAACTTTATGGAATCATGGGCTTTGTATGAAAAAAATTAAACTGTTGGTAATGGGTATTTTGTGCTTTATTTTTTCTGGCTGCACTAACAACTCCTTAGACTATTATGGAGATAAGGCTAGAAAAATAGACCTTAAAACATTTTTTGATGGAGACGTGGAGGGTTGGGGCAGTTTATTTGATTTTCAGGGCAGACAAACAAGAAGTTTCACTGTCAGCATTAAGGGCAGCTGGGACGGAGATGTTGGTATCCTGGAAGAATGGTTTATTTTTGATGATGGAGAAAAAACTCAAAGAAAATGGAAAATTGTTTTCTCTGATGAGTTTACATTCGTCGGTTCTGCCGAGGATGTTGTGGGAGAAGCCAAGGGGCGGGTGAATGGCAATGCAGTCAATTTAAATTATGTCCTGAATATACCTTACAAAGATTCAACCATGAACTTAGATATGGATGATTGGATGTATCTTACGGAAGAAAATACAATTGTTAATCGAACCTCAATGAAGAAATTTGGCTTCAAAGTGGGTGAGATTGTTTTAGTCATGAAGAAGAAATAATGAAGAAAATTTGGCTCATTGGGGCAAGCGAAGGAATTGGCAGAGCTGTTGCTCGGGAGTTAGGGAAGAATGTCGATAATTTTTTAATCTTGTCTGCCAGAAATGGAGCGCGACTCCTTGATCTATCTTCTGAATTAGAAGCAAGCTCAATAATATGTCCAGTAGATGTCGGCGACAGCCACTCTGTAGAGGGCTGCTGGAAAGAAATAATCAATAAAGCAATAACGATTGATACTATTATTTACTGTGCTGGATATTACACGCCAATGACCGCAGAGAATATTGACGTGGCCCAGATAGAGAAAATGATTAATGTAAATTTAGTTGGCGCGGTTCGAGTACTCAGTCAAGCTGTACCAGAGTTTATAGGTAAAAAAAGTGGGCATATTGTCCTAATTTCTAGTATTGCTGGTTACCGCGGCCTGCCAAATGACACAGGCTACGGGTCCAGCAAGTCTGGCCTTATTCATTTAGCAGAAAATCTAAATTGTGATTTATCTGAATATGGCATAAAAGTACAACTGATTAGCCCGGGATTTGTTAAAACCAGACTTACTGATCTTAATAATTTCAGGATGCCCTCATTGATGCCAGCTGAGCAGGCGGCTAAGCATATCGCAAAAGCAATTGAGAGCAAAAACTTTGAGGTAAGGTTCCCATTTTTTTTCGCCAACTGCTTGAAACTACTTAGCTTGCTGCCGTATTCAGTTTATTTTTGGTTGATGAGGAAAATGAGAGCTCGTTTAAAATAACAGCAGTTAATGTTTAAAAAAGTGGAAAGTAGATTGATTTACATGGAAGCCACTTAATTATTATTATATTTATTTATATGGATAAAATATTATGTTTGGACTGTTTAAGAAAGATCCGTTTAAAAAATTAAATGCTGAATATATGAGTAAATTAAAGGAGGGTATGGAGGCACAGCGTTCGGGGGATATATTTAAATATTCCGAACTCACTCGGGAGGCCGATCAGATTCTTCAAAAAATTGAGTCCCTGAAAGCTAGCATCAAATCTAGTGACTAGACATTTACCTGTGAAACCAATTAGCGTATAGATGTTTCATGAACCCTAAGATAGACCTGTCTGGCATATTCCATGGGTAGCCGTTGCATTTAGAGTAATACTTGCAATCTGGCAAGCATCCCCTGCAGGGTAGTCTTTTTGCGTGTTCTTTTTTATTCATTGAGATTTCTCGCCTTAGGGCTAAGGGTTTTTTAGGTTATCGCAGCTATTATCGACATAAATAAGTTCGGTTTTATCGAATCCTAGGTTGCCAATCTTTTTTTCAAAATGCTCCTTTAAGCTATTCGCTACACAAGGAGTTCTTGAGAGTAGCCATAAGTAGGATTTACTATCACTTGTAACAAAAGCATATTGATAATTATCATCCAGGTCAAAGACTATATATGAGCTATAAAAAGGCCAAAAAAATGATACTTTTAGATGACCTTTATTTTCGGCACCAGCAAAATAAGCCCTACCTTCTGCATCTTTCCATTGATTATTTTTTTTGAGCCCTCGATTGAGCACTTTGAGTCCTCCGTCATCGCGCATGGAGTATTCGGCGGAAACATTGCTCATGCCTCGTTCAAATGAGTGATCAAGCCTAGCAATTTCATGCCACTTTCCTAGATACCGGGCAATATCAAAATTGTCTACTGGCTTAATTTCATCTGAAATTACGCTACAGCTAGCGAGGCTTAGTATAGTAGCAAAAATAAAATTTTTCGTTAGCATTGAACTATTTTGACACAGGCTTGGCCTGCTATCTAGAGCTAGTGAAAGTTTAAAGAATGGTATGGTTTTTATGAGCTATTTAGTTAAAACTGTTAACGAAGAAATGTTTTATTTTAGT
>JBLIIR010000050.1:0-8005 GCA_047635255.1 Porticoccus sp.
TGGCACTAGTTTCTCAAAAAGTGAATCTGTTCAATGACTCCATCTATAATAATATTGCCTATGGCGCTTTAGCGAAATGCTCCGAAGAGGAAGTTAAAAATGCCGCCAAAGCAGCTCATGCTTTAGAGTTTATTGAGCAATTACCCCAGGGCTTTGATACCATCATTGGCGATCAAGGCGTAAAACTATCCGGAGGGCAGCGCCAGCGCTTAGCCATTGCTAGGGCGATCCTAAAAGATGCTCCGATATTGATACTTGATGAGGCAACATCAGCGCTAGATTCCCAGACAGAGCGCTACATACAAGAAGCGCTAGAGGGCATTATGCTAGGGCGCACTACATTTGTTATCGCTCACCGGCTTACAACAATAGAAAATGCAGATAGAATTTTAACCATGAGCAAAGGAAAGATTGTCGAGCAGGGGAAACATGCAGAGCTGCTGGAATTGAATGGCCATTACGCCAAACTGCACAATAAGATCACTATAGAGCAAAAGAGTCCTCCTGGTGATGGAAAATTACAATAGATGAGACTTTCGTTCATGCTTGAAAAAGCCTGGAGTCGAAACTTGAGCTGGACAGTTTTACTGATTCCTTTCGCATGGTTGTTTCGACTGCTGGCTGGCGTGCGTCGTTTCTATCAAGTTAGACTAGTGCCAAGTCCTCCGCTAACCGTTCCTGTGGTTGTGGTGGGAAACATAAGTGTCGGCGGCACTGGAAAGACCCCATTGGTAGCGGCACTCGCTCATTGGTTGCAAGAGCAGGGGTACCACCCTGGAGTTATTAGCCGGGGATATGGAGGAAGAGCTTCGCAGTATCCTTTGCTGGTGACAGCCAATTGCTCGCCCTTGAGCGTTGGAGATGAGTCATTGTTATTGACAAAAATCTGTCCTGTTGTAGTTGATCCTGACCGTTACCGGGCGGCCATATTTTTGCTTGAAAAGACAAGTTGTGATTTGATTTTAAGTGATGACGGGTTACAGCATTACCGACTACCTAGAGATATAGAAATTGCTGTAGTAGACGGAAAGAGGCAATTTGGCAATGGACAGTGTTTGCCAGCTGGCCCCCTAAGGGAGCCGGTGAAACGATTAAAGGATGTGGACTTCGTTTTAACAAATGTGACCACTTCTGATTTTCTGGAAAAAACCAATGATCGCAAGACAGCCTCTTTGAAAAATAGCACCTCCTTTGCTATTGAGCCAATCCAACTAAGGCAGTTAAATTCTGGCGAGGTTTTGCCAGTGACAGGTTTCAACCAGCCAGGGGAGACATGGCTTAAAGACTGGGGGTATGGCCTACAGGTTCATGCAGTTGCAGGCATCGGTAGCCCTGAGAGGTTTAGAAGTACTCTAGAGAGCTTAAGTCTTGATCCCCAGCTCCATCATTGGCCTGATCATCATAATTTTAGTGGCGAAGAGTTTGCTTTCCAAGACGACTGGCCGATCATTATTACTGCAAAAGATGCAGTGAAATGTACACATATAATCAATGATAAAATTTGGGTACTGGATGTGCAGGCTGTGCCTGATTTCGTGTTCTTAAAGAGTATATTAAAGCGATTGCGTGAGCTAAAGTCTTGAATTTTTGCAAGAATTAGAAGGCTGGTGGAAGTTAAATTTTAACCAAAGCAGAGTGTAAGTAGTATGAATTTTACAGTTATTATCCCTGCCCGTTATGACTCTTCAAGATTACCAGGGAAGCCTCTTATGGATATCGCTGGAATGACAATGATCCAGCGAGTATATACCCAGGCTCAAAAAAGTAATGCCAATCAGATTATTGTGGCCACAGATGATCAAAGAATATTTGACCACGTGGTGAGTTTTGGTGGCCAAGCTGCCATGACATTAACTGATCATCAGTCTGGAACGGATAGATTGCAAGAGGTGGCAAAAAAACTCGGGCTGCCTGCCGATCATATTGTTGTCAACGTTCAGGGAGATGAACCGTTGATCCCTCCTGAAGCAATCAACCAAGTGGCTAATAATTTGGCGGCGAATTCTTTAGCGGGAGTGGCGACTCTCTGCGATCCTATTGATAATGACGCTGATCTTGTTAGCCCTCATGTGGTTAAAGTGGTAGCGGATAATGATGGTTTGGCATTATATTTTAGTCGCGCATCAATACCGCATCGCCGCGAAATGACAGACGTTAAGGCTGATGAAGTATCGTCAATCTTTAATCCTATGCGCCACATAGGCATATACGCCTACCGAGTATCAATGCTGAATCAATTCATCTGTTGGCCGGCAGCCCCTATTGAAAAATTGGAATTTTTAGAACAGTTACGATTTATGTGGTACGGAGAAAGAATACACGTAGGACAGGCGACTTCCCATGTACCTAGCGGTATTGATACAGAGGAAGATTTACAACACCTAATTAGTCTACTAAAGAAATCATCATAGGTTAGAGTCAGTGAAAGAACCCATCAGAGTACTATTCGTGTGTCTTGGCAATATATGCCGATCACCCACCGCGCATGCTATTTTTGAAAAAAAAATCATCGATGAGGGCTTGCAGCATAAAATTATTGTAGATTCTGCTGGAACAGGAGATTGGCATATAGGGCGAGCTCCAGACCCTAGGGCCTGTGAAGCAGCCCTCCAACATGGTTACGATCTTACACAATTGCGGGCGCGCCAAGTAAAGCCAGAAGATTTTAGTGAATTTGATTATGTGTTGGCGATGGATAAGCAGAATCTTTTAGATTTAAGGGCAATGACCCCGCCACAGTTTGTGGGCCATCTGGGATTATTTCTAGACCATAGCCGCAGTGAAAAAAAAGAGGTTCCTGATCCATATATTGGCGGAAAAGAAGGCTTTGAAGAGGTTTTAAATCTTATTGAAGATGCTTCTAATGGTTTGCTTGAGCATTTATCTGGGCAGCTAACCTGATGCTGCAAATTACCAAAAAAGTCTCTCTTCAGAAATACAATACGTTCGCTCTCCCATCAACAGCAGAATATTTTTGTTCTGTTTCTTCGCAAACTGAATTATCCGAAGCGCTTGCTTGGGGAAAAAAGCACAAGCAGTCAATTATTATATTGGGAGCGGGCAGCAATGTCTTATTGGTTGGAGATCTAGCTGGGCTAGTTATTCATATAGCAATACTGGGCATTGAGTTAACTTCTCAGAAAGAAGATGACCTGGTGATCAAGGTGGGTGCTGGTGAAAACTGGCATCAATTGGTATTAAAAACCCTTGAAATGGGCTGGAATGGCCTTGAAAACCTATCATTGATACCCGGCTGTGTGGGTGCCGCACCGATTCAGAATATTGGTGCGTATGGGGTTGAATTGAGCGAAAGGTTTGATTCTCTTGAAGTGACACATAAGGCAACAGGCGATGTGAGAAAAATGGATTTGAGTGACTGTCAGTTTGGCTATCGAGATAGCTTCTTCAAACAATCAGGCCAAGATGAATATATCATCACAGCAGTGAGTTTCCGTCTCTCGGCTAAACCAGATATTTGTATTGAATACCCGGCGCTTAAGCAGGCTTTAATGAAGCTTCACACGCAACTGCAGATGAAGCATGGCCAGAGTTTTCATGAAATTTTAACCCCAAAAATGATCTCCGATATCGTGTCCTCTATTCGTCGCTCTAAGCTTCCTGACCCCGCCGCTATTCCCAATGTAGGTAGTTTTTTTAAGAATCCGGTGATCAGTTTGGAGGCTGAAACTGCGTTGAAAAAGGAGTATCCAGATATAACTAGCTATGATTTACATAATGGCAGCATGAAGGTTGTCGCAGGTTATTTGATCGAAAAAGCTGGATGGAAGGGGTTCCAAAGGAATGGAGTGGGGGTGCATGACCAGCAAGCTCTTGTGCTTGTCAATTTAGGCGGATCTGGGCATGAACTTTTATCTTTAGCATCAGATATTCAGGCGTCTGTGTTAGAGAAATTTGGTATTGCATTAGAAATTGAACCAAGAGTGTACCAATAGCTATGACTACCGATAGTCCGTCGTTTGATGCGCAGTCTTTCTTGAAGGGGCTTACCCAAAGACCAGGCGTTTATCAAATGCTAGGTGAGAATGGAACAGTTCTTTATATAGGAAAAGCAAAAAATTTACGGAAACGTGTGTCCAGTTACTTCTCTAAAACAGGCCTATCAATAAAGACTCAGGCATTAGTAAATCGTATCATCACCATTGATGTGACGGTGACGCAGACAGAAATCGAAGCCTTGCTGCTTGAACAGAACCTCATTAAGCAAAATTTACCTCCTTATAATATATTGTTGAGGGATGACAAGTCTTACCCGTATATATTCCTTTCAGATCAAGATGAATACCCACAACTGGCACTCCATCGTGGAAGTAAGAGGCGATTAGGTAGTTATTTTGGTCCTTTCCCTAGCGTTCAAGCGGTACGCGAAAGTATGAGTTTTTTGCAAAAAACATTTAAGGTCAGACAATGCGAGGATAGTTTTTTCAAAAATCGCACTCGCCCTTGTTTGCAGTATCAAATTAAGCGGTGTACGGCACCTTGTGTCGATTTGGTAACGCCTGAAAGTTATCAGAAAGATGTCGATTACACCAAAGCGTTTCTTGAGGGAAAAAGCGATAATCTTATCAAAAAATTTGAAGTAGAGATGGACTTGTCTTCAAAGAATTTAAATTTTGAGCGTGCTGCCATTTTTCGAGACCAAATCACCGCATTAAGAAAAATACAGGCAGAGCAAGTCGTTGAATCAGGCAACAAGAATATTGATATCGTGGCAGCTTCTCAGGACGGCTCACAGGGGTGTGTCCATATCCTGTATATTCGACAGGGGAGAATTTTAGGCAGTAGAACATTTTATCCGCGCGTCCCATTGGCGACCTCTCCAGGAGAAATCCTAGAGCATTTTGTCCCACAATATTATCTGCGAGATGGCGGAAAAGGGGATTTTCCAAAAGAAATTATCGTGAATGTTAAGCTCGATGATAGCGAGCTTTTTGCCTCAGCCGTTTCTTCTGTTGCTGGGTATAAAATTGAGCTTAAGTGTAGAAGTCGAGCTATAAGGAGAAAGTGGATTGAGCTGGCGGAACAAACAGCCAATCAAAACCTTAAAAGCCTCATTATTTCCAAACAAAATTTGCTGCAAAAATTTGAAGCTCTACAAAAATTGCTCAACCTGCAAGAGCCACCAGGCCGGCTTGAGTGCTTCGATATTAGCCATAGCAGCGGAGAGGCAACGGTGGCTTCCTGTGTTGTTTTTGATACTAATGGCCCTCTCAAGTCAGATTATCGCCGTTTTAACATTAAAGATATAACAGCGGGAGATGACTATGCTGCCATGGAGCAAGCATTAACTAGACGCTACAAGCGATTACAAAAAGGCGAAGAAAAGTTGCCAGATATTTTGTTGATAGACGGTGGCTTGGGTCAGTTAAAAAAAGCGGCCAATGTTCTTGAGGAGCTAGGTGTTATAGGAGTTGAAATTGTCGGAGTGGGTAAGGGGAGAACCAGAAAATCTGGCTTTGAGACGCTTTTACTTGCCCCTTCATTGGGCTCGGAAGACACTATGGATGCTAAAAGCGACTACATAGAATTAGTTCTGGAAAGTGATTCTGCCGCATTATTGTTAATTCAACAAATTAGAGATGAGGCGCATCGATTTGCCATCACTGGCCATAGGCAGCGAAGAGACAAAAAACGAAAAACTTCAAGCCTGGAGGGAATAGACGGTGTTGGCCCTAAACGTCGGCGTGAATTGTTGCGTTTTTTTGGCGACATCAATGAGGTTAAGCGAGCGAGCGTCGCAGAGCTGATGCGTGTTCCAAGCATAAGCAAAAAGGTAGCTGAATCTATTTACAGTATCCTGCATAACGAGTAAGTTGTTACTTTTATTTTTCTGATTTTTTCGGTAGTCAAGATATGTGGAATTTGCCAAATCTATTAACGCTCCTGCGTATTTTGCTGATCCCAGTTTTTGTAGTTGTTTTTTATCTTCCCTGGGAGTGGAAGCATATTACTGCCGCCTCTATTTTTGGTATTGCAGCAGCAACTGATTGGTTGGACGGCTATTTAGCGAGAAAGCTTGATCAACACACGCCATTTGGCGCTTTTTTGGATCCTGTTGCAGACAAGTTGATTGTTTCAGCCGCATTACTTGTACTGGTTCAAGTTCATGCAACGTTGCTATTTGCTCTTCCTGCACTAGTGATAGTGAGCCGAGAAATTGTAATATCTGCACTGCGCGAGTGGATGGCAGAGCTTGGAAAGCGAACTAGCGTGGCTGTAAATTATTTGGGAAAAATTAAGACCGCACTTCAAATGATTGCGATCACAGTGCTTCTTGCTGCGGATCCGACCAAGCGCCCTGAATGGGATATATTAGGCACCATACTGCTGTATATCGCAGCTATTCTTACTTTATGGACGATGGTTATTTATCTTCGCGCTGCATGGCCAGAGCTATCTTCAGTGACTGATTCGCAGGATTAAATATATTTTCTTTGAGTTTATTGTCGTATTAGTGCAGCTTCAGGCTATTCTTTAATGAGCCCCTCGGGTACAATTCTGCCTCCAAAAGGCGCGGTGGCAGAGTGGTCATGCAGCTGACTGCAACTCAGTGTACGCCGGTTCGATTCCGACCCGCGCCTCCATTTTAAACTGAAAGAATAGAGCGACCAGCATGGTGAGACTCTAGAGTAAAGATTGGTAGTTTAGCCCATCCATTGACTATGCCCGGATGGCGAAATTGGTAGACGCAAGGGACTTAAAATCCCTCGGTGGAAACACCGTGCCGGTTCGATTCCGGCTCCGGGCACCATTTCTTATTTTTCCCTAGTCCAAACCTGTCCATATGGTCCTTTAGTAAACTTTAATTTTACGTTAAGCATATGATTTAAATGATTAATTAATTTTATTTACAATACAATACAGTTGTCTATAGTGATCCATTGACATCCATATCAAATAATTACACAGCATTATGATGCACTTAAACAACACTTAACATTTTCAAATGTTGAGCTGGGCTTCATTGAGTAGCTTGCATTTGGATCGGATTTATCACTACAATTATTCTGCTTACTAAATACGTTATTTACACTGAAATAAAATTAAAGGTAATTTAACCATGGACAATGAACAGAATTTCGATGGTGTTTTAACATCAAACTGGAAAGATATAACACCTCATGAATGCGCCCCAAGCATTACCGAGAGAGTGATGTGGGAAGGTGATAATGGAAAAAGAGCCGTTGTCTTCGAATTTCTCCCAGGCTCTGTTTTCCCTGGTCTAGATGTCCACGAAGCCGGCCCTGAACAAATTTATGTCATATCAGGTGTCTTTCATGATGGCAGAGAGAACCATGAAGAAGGTTCATTCATACATTTCCCTAAAGGCACGTCTCACATTCCAAAATCAGATTCCGGCTGTGTTTTGTTAGTCCTATTTCCAGAAGGCTAGCGTTTTTACACTAAAAAATCCGCGACCTACCATGCCTGGGTCGCGGCGGGTATCCGTTGGCTCCGTCACTGAGGTTGCAAAATTGGCCCAGAGGAATCGAACAGACTTTTATAAATTATTAAAGCGCCACCAGATTCAACCTGCTTTATTTAAAGATGCGTTAGAATAAAGCCCTCCTTTTTATCTCGATGTCTGAAGTCTGCTCTATATGATAGATATCGGGTAGATTGGCATATCGCTTTTTAGAGACAGTCTAACCAACTGATTTATAGATATATTTAAAATCCACCTCAATGTTTTTCGCATTATGCAGACTCATACCTGCCCCTGTCCTCTGGTGACTGATCTTTCGCATAGTATCGATACCACCATGCCATTCCTTCTAGCACCTGTGCATGATTTGCATCAACGGTTAGGCCGCACTTCGGGCAGTCCGATGGTGCACCCAAGCCTTGCCCAAGACTCTGCCATAACGGTCTTTCTTTGAGGATTCAATTTTGACTGTCTTACCTGCGACTAGGGAGGCTAGGTATTCCCGGGACTTATTTCCAAAGGGCTGACCCCGTTCGGGAGCGTCAATGCCGATCAGGCGCA
>JBLIIR010000051.1:0-7971 GCA_047635255.1 Porticoccus sp.
TCCGCTGGCTTTACAGTTTCTACGGGCTCATCCGCTGGCTTTACAGTTTCTACGGGCTCATCCGCTGGCTTTACAGTTTCTACGGGCTCATCCGCTGGCTTTACAGTTTCTACGGGCTCATCCGCTGACACTTTAGTTGCCTCAGTCTGTTTTGGGGGTTCAGCGGGGGTCGCTCTATCAGAATTCGTTCCTGAGCGCTCGCGACGATCTGATCTCTCAGACTTGTCAGCCTTTAAAATGTAAGATTCTTCAGTAATAGCTTCTTTGCAGCTAAAGACCACACTTCTAATGACGGCATCGTTATAACGAAAATTAGTATTCAATTCTTGCAATACATCTTGATTACATTCAATGTTCATTAGCACGTAATGAGCTTTATGAATTTTGTTTATAGGGTAAGCTAAGTGACGTCTACCCCAATCTTCTAGGCGATGGATCTTCCCATTACCACTAGAAATGGTACTGGAATAGCGCTCGATCATCCCAGAAACCTGATCGCTCTGGTCTGGATGAACCATAAATAATATTTCGTAATGACGCATTTTACCTCCTTACGGGTAAATAGATGCTCGCCCAATGCGATGCAACAAGGAGTATCTTGCCCTAAGTGGAACAAGGGCGCGCATTTTACGGGGAGAACCTTGGTATTTCAAGTATAAATCGAGGGTATATGTCTTTATTGGAATCTATTTTAGACACAGAATTGCAGCTTCAAGGCTGAATTAAAAGATATAAGATCACTATTAAGCGTAGCTGGTGTAAAAAATTATTTTTCGTTCTTATTTCTGGCTATCTCAGCTGCAACCCAAAATCCTGCAATATTACTTTGCCATCGAGGTAAAATTGAAGTGATGATAACCTGCTCTAATGCCACCCAAATATAAAATAACAATACACCTCGTAAGAACAAAGGGTCCCCTAACAGGGTCGCTATAAAATAAGCTGGTGCAATTGCGATAGATGCAATTTTAGCCGCAAATGTATGATAGCTAGGAAAACAACCGAATCTTGACCCGCAGACTAACAATGGAACAATCCAGCAACTAAACGAGATAATTAAATAGCTAAGTTCGCTATAAAAAATTTCTGGCCACAAGGTTAATAGCCCAATCAGCATGACTGAGTATGTAATTAAATCAGCCCAACTATCGAGTCTAACGCCAAATTCTGTTACTTGATTGAGGCGTCGGGCCAAATATCCATCTAAACAGTCTGTAGTTAATGAAAAAGCTAGGATCCATAAAAAAATATCCGCCTGCTCTTCTATCGCCAAATAAACAAGGACTGGGGCCAAGGCCACTCTAATTGAACTGACCACATTAGGAAAATTTAGAACAAAATTATCAGTAGCCGCCTGATTATTTTTGATCATCCTGTCTTTTATAGCCCTTCCTTTTTTTAAACCCATATCCTAGCCTAGCGTCAATTTTTCATTGTCTTTGCCTTAGAGCCTCAAACAAACAGATACCCGTGGCAACAGAAACATTTAAGCTACTGACAAGCCCCATCATAGGAAGTTTGGCCAATATATCGCAATTTTCTCTTGTTAAGCGACGTAAACCTTTTTCCTCTGCACCCATGACAATGGCCAACGGGCCCTTCAAGTCTGTCTCATAAATTAATTGCTCTGCTTCGCCTGCAGCACCTATTATCCAGATGCCTCTTTCTTGAAGTTGTTTTAATGTTCGAGATAGGTTCGTAACAACAACGAGCGGGATTATTTCTGCTGCACCACTAGCAACTTTTTGTACTGTTGGCGTTACACCTACGGCATTATCTTTGGGTACAATTATCGCTTGAATACCCGCCGCCTCAGCTGAACGCATGCAGGCACCAAGATTATGAGGGTCTGTTATTCCATCTAAAATCAACAAAAATGGAGGCTGATTTAAGCAATTCAAAAGTTCAAATAAATAATTCTCGTCTTGAACTCCAGCCCCCTCACAAAGAGCCGCTACGCCTTGATGAGGCCCATTTGATAGAACATCTAAATCTGACCGCAGAACCCACGTAACTGGGATATCCTGAAGTTCGGCTAAATTGATAATTTTTCTTAATCTCTGATCATCACGTCCTTTTTGGACTTTCAATTCTTGAATTTTTGATCCTGAAGTTTTCAATACAGACTGGACGGCATGCAATCCAAACAACCACTCGCATTCATAGCTAAATTTTTCTTTTGCACCTTCAGTCATTAATGGTCTGCCTAATTAAGCTTATTTTTTATTTTCTTTCCAGGAAATTTTTTTCTGCTAGAGCTAAGTTTTTTAGACAATTTTTTAATATGCTCAGTAGTTTTTTCGCTTTTCTTTTGCTCTTTTTCTACAAGTTCGAAATCAATTTTTCTTTCATCTAGGTCAACTCTAGCAACTTTGACTCTCAATTTATCGCCAAGACGAAAAATCCTACCAGTTCTCTCCCCCACCAAACGATGATGAGCCACTTCATGAAAATAATAATCTTTTGGCAAACCGGTTATATGAATCAAACCCTCAATATACATTTCACTTAACTGCACAAATAATCCAAACCCGGTAACCGAAACAACAACACCGGAAAATTCTTCACCCACACGAGATACCAAAAACTCACATTTAAGCCAATTAACAACATCTCGAGTGGCTTCATCTGCTCTTCGCTCTGTCATTGAGCACTGCTCGCCAGCAGCAGCTAGGGATTTCTCATCATAAGGGTATATCTGGGCCTGGCTTAAAATTGGAGCGCCTTCGACCACATGCGTATGCAGGGCATTTATCTTCTTGCGAATTAAATATCGAATCGCTCTATGCACCAAAAGATCAGGGTAGCGACGAATAGGGGAAGTAAAATGCGTATACTCAGCGTAATTTAAACCAAAGTGGCCATCATTTTCTGGCGTGTAGGCGGCCCTGTTCATTGAACGTAATATGACTGTCTGAATAACACTGGCATCTGGGCGCCCAAAAGTCTGGGAAAGAATCCCTTGGAAGTCTTTAGGACTGGGATCATCTCCGCCCGGCAAACCCAAACCTAATTCTCCCAAAAACTCTCTAAGATTGTCTAATTTTTCCTGTCTAGGTCCTTGGTGAGATCGATATAGTGCAGGAAGTTTATTTTTTTTCAAAAATTTAGCTGCACAAACATTAGCGCAAAGCATGCACTCTTCAATTAATCTATGAGCTTGTGTTCGGATCACTGGAGTTATCTCTTGAATTTTTCTCTCCGCATCAAAAATAATCTGGGCTTCCTGAGATTCAAATTCAATAGCTCCCCTTATTTTTCTTGCTTTAAGAAGCTCACAATAAAGATCTGTTAAGTTATCTATGTGCTTAGCTATCAGGTGAAACTGTTTTCGAATGCCGCTCCTGATGTCACCTTTTTGGGCTATAATTCCTGCCACTTGGGTGTATGTGAGGCGAGCATGAGAATGGATCAGCCCCTCAAGAAACTTAAATCGCGTCACACTTCCATTTTTGTCTAGCGTCATTTCACACACTAAGGTCAAGCGGTCCACATGAGGCTTGAGCGAGCACAAACCATTGGATAATTTTTCTGGCAACATAGGTATAACATGTTGAGGAAAATATACAGAATTCCCTCTTTCGTATGCCTCTTTATCCAGAGCTTTTGATACAGAAACATAGTGGGAGACATCCGCAATGGCAACATATAATAACCAGCCGCCTCGGGCACGCGGCTCACAATATACTGCATCGTCGAAGTCTCTAGCGTCTTCGCCATCAATTGTTACAAACGGCAAATGGCGTAAATCTACTCTAGATTTTTTATCCTTTTCTGAAACCTCATCACTAATAGACTCAACATCGCTCAATACCAAATCAGGCCATACGCTTGGAATACCATAATTATGCACAGCAATATCAATCTCCATTCCTGGAGCCAGATGCCCTCCCAGAACCTGAATGATTTGGCCAGCAGGCAGATTATTCCTGCTCGGTTGCACAACAACCTCGACTACTACGATTTGCCCTGATTCTGCATTATTGCTTTGGCCAACAGGAATCATAATATCGTGAGTAATTTTTGGATTATCAGGCCTGACAAACTGGATGCTGTTCTCCATGAAGAATCGACCGACCAAAGTCGTTGTTCTATGCTCTATCACTTCGACAATAGATCCTTCTTGCCGACCGCGCTTATCTGTCCCAGCAACTCTGACAAGGACCTCGTCTCCATCTAAGACTCTCCGCATTTGACGACTAGACAGGTATAAGTCTCCCCCTCCGTTAGCATGTGTAACGAAACCAAAGCCCTCTGGGTGGCCAATAACCCTGCCTTTTATAAGATTCATTTTATCCAAAGCACCATAAGCATGGCCACGATTTTTGACTAGCTGCCCATCTCGTTCCATTGCAATTAGACGACGTCTGATTGCCTCGCAGGCACGCTCATCCTGTATGCTAAAATCTAAGCATAATTCCTCATGGGTAAGTGGACCTAGGCTTTTGCTGAGAAAATCAAGGATGTACTCTCGGCTGGGTATAGGGTTGTCATACTTCGCAGCCTCTCTTCCAGCAAAAGAATCTTTATTGATATGTTTTTTCATTTTTTCTTCATTAAATGATACTGTCTTACGAGATGGTCTTTTTTATTTTCAATAATGATCAAATTACTGCATGCTATCAAAACATATTGTTCTAAAATTAACCAACCACTTATAAAAAACAAAGTGACATGACATGAACTATAAAAACATGTGCCTAAGCGCCTTAGCAATAATAAGCTTATTTTTATATCAATTCATATCATCTGATGATGACCATAAAGAGAAAATTATCTCAGTTGCTGACAAAAAAGCATACTTTCATAAAATAATATTGCCAGCTATCGACGAAATATTCGACGAACGCATGCTAATTTATAAAGAAATCAAAATTTTAGAAAAAAATAATGCCATCTCAGAAATACAATTATTAATTAAAAAATACAACAGCGCTAACCTAGAAGAACTTAAGCAGCGAATATATCCACACCCTAAGAGTATTGCTGTAGCCCAGGCAGCAATGGAGAGCGCCTGGGGAACTTCTAGATTCGCCAAAGAAGCCAATAACTATTTTGGTATTTGGTCTTTTAGTGAGAAAGATGACCGTATCTCCGCTAACGAAAAAAGAGGCTCCAGAACTATCTGGCTAAAAAGATACTCTTCTGTTTCCGATAGCGTCCGTGACTATTATGATCTTATAGGCAATGGGAAAGCATTTAAGGAATTCAATCGACAGAAACTGCTCACCAAAAATCCACTTGAGCTAGTCAAGTACTTAGATAAATATTCTGAAAAAGGCGCCGAATACGGCAATGAGCTAGCCAAGATTATCAACTACAATGGCTATATTGGTCACGATACGAGGCTATAACGGAAGCTTAGTATGTAGGCTAAACACGGCCAAAAACTCTCATTCTTGGCTTGTTGTCAAAGTTATTTCGGCCGTCATGAGTTTCAGCCAACTGTTTTTTTATTTGCATGGAGACTTGATAGGCCCCCTTAAATAGCTTTTTCTCATAGGCATACTCTCCATTTCTAGCATTACATTTTTTAATGATCTCCATGGACAGCATATCTATTTCTGATTCAGGAAAAGGTTCCTGGCTCAAATTTTCAAGCATCTGACATCTCAATTCAAAGCTTTTGGATGCATGGGCAACTGCTTTAGTTATTTGATTAGTGCTTGCGCCCTCTTTTAAACCCAATGGAAAGTAATAAAATTTAGCCTTCGAGTTAGCCAACAAGCGTCTCGGGATAGCTCTTTGATAATGCAGACTTCCTTTTTTGACAGATACATATTTAGGCATATTTATACCAAACTCCAGGCGATCTAAATCGCTAGCCTATAGTTTATATTAATGGAAATTAAAATGGGGAAAAATACCTTTCTTTTAATCAATGCCCAAAGCAGCTTGTGAGAAAATAAAGACAACTTGTAGCCCATCTGTCAAATTTATAGATAATCTGCTAGCAGATTTTTGTATAATAAATGTAGTATTTATTTTTTACGCTAAGCTATACTTACTGTTTGTTGCAAACAAAACACCCTTAGCCTCATAAATACCTAAATGAATATTGGTGATATGAGGAAAAATAACAAAAATTATACAAAGGTAAATTGATTTTTATATTGTTCGTTAATATAATTATTTCTGATGGTGGTGTTTTACTGCAATTAAAAAACGACTTTTTAATTGCAGCTGCGCGGCTAACCTACTATTACTCAAAAAAACTGAACACAAGAGCTTTTAAAAAATGACACAAAAAATCAACCAACAAACACGCAGAGCAAAAATAAAAGATCAGCCATTTGTAAACTTACTGATGCCAATAGGCTCAGATGCGGGAAGAGAAGACCTTGAAAAACAAAGAGCTCGCATAAGGAAGATCAATAGAACTGCAGCAAAGAAAATATTTGTGCCTTTTTCAACAAATATGGAGCAACGAAAAGCTGCAATAGAGCTCCGAGCACAGGGCAGGAAACTTGTATCAGGCTTGCCTGGTCAGGTTCCTGATTACGACGACTTAGAGTGTTCGCTTCAACTGATTGAAGTGGGCGGACAATTTATAGTAGCGCCGGTCGAGCAGTAATCCTTTTAGGCAGGAATTTTTGATCCTGTCTAAACTTATTACCCTGAAAATAAAGCAACTGTATAGTTTCTGGACAAGTTATAAAAATTATCTTTCTGTAGGTTTTCAGTCAGTCAATTTTTTCAGCAAATGGCTTTCCTGTAAGTTCGATCATTATTTCTTTTTTGCAGGTAACAATCGTCACCCTGTTTTCGCCAGACCAATCCATAGAGACCAGGTCATCCATCAACTCATCATCAAGCGCATCTACTTGATTGATCTCGGCATAAGAAATAATTTCTGGAAACACAATACGTAACGACGGCTCTTCATCTGAGGGATCCTCTAGGCACTCTATAAATAATAAACGCACATCAATGTCGTATACCAAATTAGAAATATAAGGGGAACTATTTCCCAACAGTGTTGCTAATGTCATAAATTTTCCCTAAGATTTTATTTGGTGTCATGTATTAGCACAACAAGTCACTTAGATGAGTATACATTAGTAGCTAGGTATTCTTTATTATGATTTACCGCTATTCTGTTTAAATAATTTTTATATTTTATGGAGTTTTCAGGTGGCCAATGAGAGCAAATTAGTTTACTCCACAGAAACTGGTCGGATCAAGTACCCCAAAGAGTACAAAGACAGACAGAGCAGTGATGGAACAGTTCGAGTTTGTTTCGAAAAAAAAGGCAGAAAAGGGAGTGGGGTTACAACTATTTCTGGCCTGCAAATTCCTGATGAAGAATTAAAAATTTTAGCCAAAAATCTTAAACAACTTTGCGGGACAGGCGGCACTTTAAAAAATTATGTCATTGAGATACAAGGCGACCACAGAGAAAAGCTGCGCGCAAATTTAGAGCAGCGAGGCCATATCGTCTTATAATATCTATAGCAGGCCACACAGAAATCAAAGTGAAGTAATCTTGAACTATTGAAAATTTAATAATAGCTTCGCCGCACTAGGAGACGAATTCTTTATTCGGCTTGCGCCTACAGGCCTACCAGAACCATACCTAATAACCATTAACCATGCCGCTCTATTGTTGCTTGGCCTGGATTCTCAAACAGATCCTTCTCTCTTACTATCAGACTGGCTTGCGGAATGGTGTAGCGGAAATTCTATTATCGAGGGAAGCGATCCGTTAGCTATGGTCTATAGCGGTCATCAGTTTGAGGGTTGCTCTCCACAACTAGGAGATGGCAGGGACTTACTGCTTGGAGAGGTTGAAGGTCTAACAGGAGAATGGGGTGTACGCCTTAAGGGTGCAGGAAAAACACCCTATTCTCGCTTTGGGGACGGCAAAACCGTCTTGCGATCAACAATAAGGGAGTACCTTTGCAGTGAAGCAATGCATGATCTTGGCGTTAGCACAACACGAGCCCTTAGTATTGTCTCAAGCGAAGAGTC
>JBLIIR010000052.1:0-7948 GCA_047635255.1 Porticoccus sp.
AACCAACAAACCATTGCAATAATGTGTATTGCGGTTATCCAGTCATGACTTGCTATGAGAAATTCTTTTATCCAGTCCATTCGCTCAGCACCTATATTCTGTGAGACTACGTTTAATCTTAGATTGTTTGGGTTATTATAAACATCTACAAAGGTTGATGACATGAAGAATAGCATAGTGATTAAAATCGGTGTTGTGGGTGCCACAGGATACACTGGCGTCGAGTTATTAAGGCTTCTGGCGATGCACCCTAATGCGCAAGTGCTGGTGATAACTTCTCGCACCGAGATTGGTCGTCGAGTAGATGATTTATTTCCCAGTCTTAGAGGCCATTATGATCAGATCTTTGTTGACCCAAACTCTGATCAGTTGAATAATTGTGATGTCGTATTTTTTGCTACTCCTCATGGCGTTGCTCAAGGAGCCGCACCAGGCATGCTAAGAAAAGGCATCAAAGTTATTGACCTGTCCGCTGATTTCAGACTAAGAAGTTCTGCTTTGTGGGAGCAATGGTACGGAAGGGCTCATGGTTGCCCAGAATTGCTTAATAAAGCTGTGTATGGATTACCAGAAATTAATCGACAGGAAATAAAAAATGCGGATCTAGTTGCTTGCCCTGGCTGTTACCCTACTAGTGTATTGCTTGGATTTAAGCCGCTACTTGAGTCAGGGCTAATCAATCTTGATGATCTTATTGCTAATACTGCATCTGGCGTTAGCGGTGCTGGTCGTGAGGCTAACATAGAAAATCTTTTGGCGGAGACCAGCGATAGCTTTAAAGCCTACAGTGTTGCTGGACATAGGCATTTGCCGGAAATTAAGCAAGGTCTCGAGGATATTGCAGGAGAACCCGTTAAGTTGACGTTTGTACCTCACTTGCTACCAATTATCAGAGGAATACACTCTACATTGTATGCGACACTTAAAGCGAAAGGTGTGGATATACAGAAAATCTATGAAGATTGTTTTAGAGACGAACCATTTGTTGATGTGTTGCCAGCGGGCAGTCATCCTCAGACACGCACTGTTAAGGGCACTAATAAGTGCAGAATTAGCGTATTTTGTCCTGGTGGTGGAGATAAGGTTGTAGTTCTTGTTGTTGAAGACAACCTTGTTAAAGGTGCTTCTGGTCAGGCAATACAGAATATGAACATATTATTTGGCTTGCCAGAAAGTACAGCTCTAGAGAGCCCCGCATTGCTGCCCTAAGGTTGAGCTTGCACTATTAGTAAAAGGGGTAACAGATGGAAAGGAAACAGCTCTAGGTTTGATAACGTATTTGATTCTGTTGATAGAAAGCCAGAATTTAAGTATTTAGATTTTCTAAAAGGTATTATAGGCTTTTCCTCGTAGAGTGTGCCTGCAAAAATATGGTAACAGGGCGTATATAAAATACATCGTGAGCGTGAGTGGCAGATTGATAAGAATTAGTATCGCCTGGACTGAGGTCAAAGTAGCTAGTGAATAACATAAAGGAGAGCAAGATATGTCTGCAAATAAGACTAGAGATTTTTCATCAGGAAACACAACGCTGATTTCTGAGAGCACTCGTATTGTTGGAGACCTCCACTTTGCTGGAAATTTAGAAATAGAAGGCCAGGTAACTGGCAATGTCCTCTCTAGCGAAGTAGGTGGTCGAGTTAGGGTTTTGCCTGCAGGTGTGGTTACAGGAGACATTCATTCACCTATAGCTATAATTAACGGACGCATAGAGGGGAATATTTATTCTTCAGAAGAAGTTCACCTAGTAGCTAATTCCTGTGTGGAAGGCAATCTCTACTATGTATTGATTGAAATAGAAAAAGGTGCCCAGATAAATGGAACTTTTGTTTATCAACCCAATCCGGACGGAATTAAAGTTCTGGAAAACGATGATATAGTAGCATCCAGTGATTAAGTTGTTAGCGTATACTATAATGGCTTGGTGATATCTTTTTTGATTGCAGTAATCTACAGGAATATAAATGTCAGGTATTCAAACGTTTGTACCTATGCCGCTGTATGTGTCAGAGCGCGCAGTATCAAAGGTAAAAAATTTAGTTGAAGAAGAAGGTAACCCTGAACTCAAATTAAGAGTGTTTGTTACCGGTGGCGGCTGTTCCGGCTTTCAGTATGGATTCAGTTTTGATGAGTTAGTAGCCGAAGATGACACTATTATCGAAGAAGAAGGTATTTCTGTGCTTGCGGACTCCCTGAGTATTCAATACTTAATGGGCTCCACTGTAGATTACGAGGAAGGCCTCCAGGGATCGAAGTTCTCTATTTCTAATCCAAATGCTACCGCTACATGTGGTTGTGGTTCTTCTTTTTCGGTATAAGTTGTATTTTTTTAGAGCTGGCTTTACCTTATGTAAATGGCCCCTAGCACAGAGGCTTTTTTTGCCCCAGTTACAGTTGGTATATTTCCAGGCGCTCCTTCGATAGTTTGCTTTGCTAGCCAAGCAAAGGCAATAGCTTCAACCCATCCTGGAGCAATACCTAATGCTGATGTGTCTTCAACTAGGGCTGGATGCAGCAATTCTGCAAGACGATTAACTAAAGCAATATTGCGCGCACCACCACCACAGATATACACCTCATCTACTTTTAATTTGTGAGAATGCAGGGCTTGAGTGATAGTTTTAGCTGTAAACTCCAACAATGTCGCCTGAACGTTTTCTGGGCTGCAAGATGGCAGTTGTCTTAGATGTTCTTGTAGCCAGCACATATTAAATAATTCTGGACCCGTGCTTTTGGGGATCGGCTCTGTAATATAAGAAGTACTCATTAGACTAGAAAGTAGCGCCTCAGCAACGTTCCCTTCAGAAGCCCAGGCACCGCTTTCATCATAATTTTCTCCAAGATTTGCCTTGATCCACTTGTCCATTAACCCATTACCTGGACCTGTGTCATAACCAAGAACTGATGAGACCATTCCATCGCCGAGCAATAGGGTGATATTAGAGATACCCCCTATGTTGATGATGGCGCGTATAGAGCCAATTTTTTCAAAGAACTCTAGATGAAATCTTGGGACAAGAGGAGCCCCTTGTCCGCCTAATGCGATATCACGACGACGAAAATCAGCAACTGTAGTGATACCAGTTAACTCTGCAATAGTGTTTGGATCACCTATTTGCAGGCTATAGCCTTGGTCATTGTTAGAAATTTTTCCTGGCGGATAATGCCGAATAGTTTGTCCGTGGCTACCGATTGCTAAAATATCTTTTGTGCCTTTTATCGATTTTGATAAATAGACTAATTCATTGACAGCTTGCGCGAATAGCCCCCCAAGAGATCTGTCTAGCCGACTCATTCGGTGTATTTCATCTGCTCCTGAGATGCTGAGTGAGTTGATTTGTTCTTTTGTATCGCTGTCTAATTCAAGTGAATGCGTGAGTAGCACCTCAGGTTTCTGAGAGCCCAGGTCTACCAAGACAGCGTCAATACTGTCTGCACTTGTTCCAGACATAAGGCCTATATAAAGTTGCTTCTCGCTCATAGTTTTGAGTGTCTAATTATTAGATTATTATTTTTTGGATGACAATATCATAGCCAGTTGTGATGTTTGTTGGTGGCTTTTAAGCTGTGCAACTAAAGGTTTTGTGAGCTGTCCGAATCGGGCTCTCTCAGAATTTTTGATCGGGTTGGCTTGAGGAAGAGCTACCGTGCGAGGATTTTTGTGAACACCATTGATCAAAAATTCATAGTGTAAGTGAGGGCCTGTAGAGTAACCCGTAGAGCCTAATGTTCCAATTATTTGTCTCTGTGAGACTTTTTGTCCTTTTTTCACTTTTCGTTTCTGAAGATGAAGGTACTTGGTGATTATCTCTTGACCATGCTGTATAAATATATAATTTCCATTGGCTTTATTATAGCTGCTAGCAATAATTTTGCCGTCACCCGCCGCAAGAATTGGAGTACCTCGCGGGGCAGCATAGTCTACACCTCGATGAGCGATTATTTTTTTGTGTATGGGGTGCTGGCGTTTTAAATTAAAACTAGAACTTATACGAGTAAAATCAAGCGGCGCGCGAAGGAATGTTTTTCGCATATCATAGCCTTCGGGGGTGTAGTATTTTGCTTTCCCATCATCACTTAAATAGCGAACAGCCGTAAATGACCTGCCTTGGTTGACGAATTCAGCAGCCAAAATATGGCCTTCAGCTATTTTTTCTCCATTTACAAATTTTTCCTCATATAGAACAGCAAAGCTATCCCCTTTTCGTATATCTAGAGCAAAGTCGATATCCCAACCAAAGATATTAGCGAGCTCCATAATTACACCATAAGGCAGACGGGCGCGCTCACCGCTAAGGAATAGAGAATCTTCAATTATTGCATCGCGATAAGTAGAAATTACCTCGGGGCTTAAAATAATATGTTTTCCGACAAATTTAACCCCTTCTATTTTATCGGTCTTGGTATAAAGGTAAGATTCTAGTTTGGACTTAATATATCTAAGCTGTATGAGCTCTCCTTCAGGAGATAAGCCAAATAGTATCTTTTGCCCAGGCTGCATTGCCAACAAAGGTTTGGATAAAGGGATGGATGTTAAGTCAAGAACATCTTTTGCACTTAAAGAGGATCTTTGGAAAATGATGCTGAGATTGTCGCCATGCTTAATGACTTGATCTTTCCATGTTAGAGGTTCGGCACGGCTGTCAGAAGGCGATTCTAGACTGGGAAAGCTGGGTGCTAAAACATCCGATCCTGCTTTTATTTCCCCCCCGTCACCAAAACTGATGACTATATCTTTTTTGATATGCTTTATGGGTGCCCTTTCTGCTGAAAAATAAAAGATCATTGCTAGTATAGCAGCGGCATAAGTCAATGCTGCTGAATATGTCTTGAGGTAAACCAATGATGCTGTATATGCCTTGAAATAAATCAATGATACGGTAGCGTATCCCTTAGATGTGAGTATCTTATAGGACCATACGGAATAAGCCTGTTTGGCGTTGTGAGATCTATTTTTGAGCATAAATGGTTTATATACTACTTTATATGTTGTTGCTACCAGCAACTGTATATTAACAGAAATCATCTTAAATCCACAGTTGGGATTTTTAAGTCCAGCCTTAGGAATGTTTGTTTTTGCAGAGAGATAATGTATCGTTTGCATCCTTCATGGTTTGTTCAAGTATAGAGACCTTAAAGATGGGTAAGCACAGTGAGCAGTTAATAGACGACCTTCAAGCACGAGGCTTGATTGCCCAGATGACGACAGCTGAGAAGTTAGTCGAACACCTGTCAACTGGTTCTCGCACTCTTTATTGTGGATTTGACCCAACAGCAGATAGTCTTCACATTGGTAGCTTGGTCCCCTTGTTAGTTTTAAGGCGCTTTCAACAGGCAGGGCATAAGCCCATTGCTCTACTGGGCGGTGCGACAGGGTTAATTGGAGATCCAAGCTTTAAGGCTCAGGAACGAAAACTTAATACACCTGGTGTAGTTGCAGACTGGGTCATTTTGATTAGAGAGCAGATATCTAAATTTGTAGATTTTAATATTGGCGACCATTCTGCTGAGGTGGTGAATAATATTGATTGGATCGAAAAAATAGATCTGTTGTCCTTCTTGCGAGATGTAGGTAAGCATTTCTCTGTCAACAATATGGTGAACAAGGAGTCTGTAAAACAAAGACTCGATAGAGATGACGAGGGTATATCTTATACCGAATTTACTTATATGTTGCTCCAGTCCTATGATTTCGCTCAACTGAATCGACTGCATGATTGCACTGTGCAAATTGGTGGATCAGACCAGTGGGGGAATATAACCGGTGGCGTTGATCTTTCGCGACGCTTAAATGGTAGTCAGGTTTTCGGTATGACGCTGCCATTAGTAACAAAATCAGATGGCACCAAGTTCGGTAAAACTGAAGCTGGCACCATATGGCTTGATCCTAAAAAAACGTCGCCTTATGCATTTTATCAATTCTGGTTGAATACCACAGATGCAGATGTGTATACCTTTTTGCGGTATTTCACCTTTTTATCACTCAGTGCTATTGATGAGATAGAGAAAGCTGATGCCCTTATTCAGGGTAGAAAGTCTGCTCAAGACGTGCTTGCGAGAGAAGTAACGAAGCTTGTGCATGGAACAGTTAGTCTTGCTGCGGCACAACGGATAACTCGCGAAATTTTCTCAGGTGAGCCGGCATCTTTGGGCGAAGACGACTTAGTTCAGCTTAAGCAAGATGGCTTGCCGTCAAGTAGTCTAGAGCTATCGGACCTAGATGGGCAGACTATGACAGGGCTTTTTTCAGAGTGCGGCCTGGCCCTTTCCGGTAAAGAGGTTAAGGATGCACTTTTGCGAAATGCCCTATCTATTAACGGGGCCACCAAGTGCTACGAAGATAATATGAAGATAGCAAGATGTTTTTCCTTGGATCATGCACTTTTCGGAAGATTTTTTATAGTTAAGCTCGGGAAGAAAAAATATCATTTATTTGAGCTGACTATTTAGGTTAAGCAAGAAAATTATAAAAATAAACGCCCAAAATAACGTTTCTTTTTATTCAGAAGTAAAGTTCTCTGCTCAGAAATAAAGCTAAAATCCCCAGTTCTTGTGAACATATCAATCAAATCAAAAAAAAGAACTACTTTTATACAGAAATAGTTTGACAGCTGGGCATGAAAGGCTAGAATGCGCGTCCGTTTCAAGGTTGATTGGAAACGAAAAATTAACAGCTACAAGTCGTGAATTTTTTAGTAAAAAAACCATCGATGCTGTTGACTTTAAGGAGGCGATCCGTAGAATACGCAACCCGCTCCACACGTGAGCAACGTTCTTTAACAATTAATCAGATAATGAGTGTGGGTGCTTGCTGAGATGATTCACGTGACAACGAATCATCAAATACAAGTAACTCACCAAAATAAGTAATTTGGTAAGCCAAAGTGTTTGGCCAAGTTTTTGAGTAGTGTCGCAGGTTTTTGTGAAACTGCTCCCTCTTAATCTAATCTTTCTAAGATATGAAAGAGGTTAAAGAATTTTAAACTGAAGAGTTTGATCATGGCTCAGATTGAACGCTGGCGGCAGGCCTAACACATGCAAGTCGAGCGAGAAATTTCCTTCGGGAGAGAGTACAGCGGCGGACGGGTGAGTAACGCGTAGGAATCTACCTAGTAGCGGGGGACAACATGTGGAAACGCATGCTAATACCGCATACGCCCTATGGGGGAAAGCAGGGGATCTTCGGACCTTGCGCTATTAGATGAGCCTGCGTCGGATTAGTTTGTTGGTAGGGTAATGGCCTACCAAGACTACGATCCGTAGCTGGTCTGAGAGGATGATCAGCCACACTGGGACTGAGACACGGCCCAGACTCCTACGGGAGGCAGCAGTGGGGAATATTGGACAATGGGCGCAAGCCTGATCCAGCCATGCCGCGTGTGTGAAGAAGGCTCTAGGGTTGTAAAGCACTTTCAGTAGGGAGGAAAAGTTAGTAGTTAATAACTGCTAACCCTGACGTTACCTACAGAAGAAGCACCGGCAAACTCCGTGCCAGCAGCCGCGGTAATACGGAGGGTGCGAGCGTTAATCGGAATTACTGGGCGTAAAGCGCGCGTAGGCGGTTTGATAAGCTGGATGTGAAAGCCCCGGGCTCAACCTGGGAACTGCATCCAGAACTGTCCGACTAGAATACAATAGAGGTGAGTGGAATTTCCTGTGTAGCGGTGAAATGCGTAGATATAGGAAGGAACATCAGTGGCGAAGGCGACTCACTGGATTGATATTGACGCTGAGGTGCGAAAGCGTGGGGAGCGAACAGGATTAGATACCCTGGTAGTCCACGCCGTAAACGATGTCTACTAGCCGTTGGGATCCTTGAGGTCTTAGTGGCGCAGCTAACGCAATAAGTAGACCGCCTGGGGAGTACGGCCGCAAGGTTAAAACTCAAATGAATTGACGGGGGCCCGCACAAGCGGTGGAGCATGTGGTTTAATTCGATGCAACGCGA
>JBLIIR010000053.1:0-7891 GCA_047635255.1 Porticoccus sp.
CAGGATACACTCAACAATTTTTACGCCTGGCTGGAGCGTTACTTAACGGAGAATACATTTGTTGCCGGTGATTCATTTACAATGGCTGACATTACTGCTTTCTGTGCTGTTGATTTTGCCAAATGGGTTGAAAGAGAAATTCCAGAAGGTAATACTCGATCTCTCGAGTGGTACAATAAAGTCTCTATGAGAGACAGCGCAAAAGCCTGATCGATAATAAAAAATAACAGAGATTACCAAATAAATGTTAAGCACAACTGGGCTATTTTTTTCAAGAAAAATGGGTACTCTGCCGCGCTTTGCTAAGCAGTTTATCGTGCTTACTACAGATGCAGGTCTTTGTGTGCTGGCAGTTTGGGTCGCCTTTTACCTCAGACTAGGTCAGTCTATCTCTTATTCTGAAGAGCCTATCTTAGCAGCAACAATATTTTCTGTAATCTTCGCCATGCCCATCTTATTTTTCTCGGGCATATACATGAGCATCTTTCGTTATTCAGGAAGCGGAGGAATATTTTTAATTATCCGGGCAATCGGGCTATATACTTTTATATATGCAGGCCTCATTACTGGCATTGGAGTTCTAGGAATTCCAAAAACCATAGGGTTAATTCAGCCGCTATTATTGATAATTTTCATCACAGGATCCAGATGGCTAGCTTTTGTATGCTTGAGCTCACGATATCATGGTCCATTACCAAGAGCATTGATCTATGGCGCTGGTAAAGCAGGTCAGGAGCTAAACGCCGCTCTCGATATAAATAACCGCATGAAAATAGTTGGATTTCTGGATGATGACAAAAAACTACATGGCCACACGATCAATGGCAAACCGATTTTATCGCAAGAAGAAATGCCAAATCTAATTTTATCCAAAGGTATCACGCACGTATTGCTAGCGATACCATCAGCTAGCCGACGACACCGAAATGACATCATAAAACGTATTGGAAATTACCAGATTTCTGTTCATACCATACCCAGCTTGCTAGATCTAACAGAGGGCCGAGTGACTGTTTCTAATTTACAGGAGCTTGATATAAACGATCTACTGGGTCGCGAAGAAGTCAAGCCTGATAGGCTTCTGCTGACAAAAAATATCACTGGTAAGATTATGCTGGTAACAGGGGCAGGAGGATCAATAGGGGGCGAGCTCTGTCGACAAATCATTCAATATAATCCAAGCAAGTTATTGTTGCTAGAAATCAGCGAATTTGCCTTGTATTCAATTCATACTGAACTCGAAGAATTCCAAGCCAGTAGAAATTCTGATATTGAATTAATTCCATTACTTGCCTCTGTGCAAGATAAAAATCGCATGCAAGCAATCATATCCACCTGGAAACCTAACACCATTTATCATGCAGCTGCTTATAAACATGTGCCGTTAGTGGAATACAACCTAACAGAAGGGGTCAAGAACAATATTGTCGGAACACTGGTAACCGCACAAGCAGCCATTAAAAACGAGGTTTCAAATTTTATACTTATATCTACCGATAAAGCAGTTCGTCCAACTAATGCCATGGGTGCTAGCAAACGTCTCGCTGAATTATGCCTGCAATCTTTATTTGCACATCAAAAGCATTCCAAAAAAACACAATTCTCTATGGTGAGGTTTGGCAATGTAATAGATTCATCAGGGTCTGTAATTCCAAAATTTCGCAACCAAATACAAGCTGGCGGGCCTATCACCCTAACTCATCCGGATATCACTCGTTACTTTATGACTATTAGAGAAGCAGCGGAATTGGTGATCCAGGCCGGCTCCATGGCAACTGGTGGAGATGTGTTTATCTTGGATATGGGTGAACCAATTAGGATTGCTGATCTAGCTCAGCGGATGGTTACCCTGTCGGGGCTGACCATTCAGGATAATCTTAATCCCGATGGGGATATAGAAATTAGCATCACTGGTATCCGACCAGGAGAAAAACTTTACGAGGAGCTATTGCTTGGCAAGGATCCTCAACCGACATCCCATCCCAAGATTCAACAGGCGCATGATGCGTTCATTAGTTGGGAGGAGTTAGAAGTTGATATCAATTTACTACAAAATGCATTTATTCAAAATGACTTGCGTTTAACGCTCAGTATTCTCGAAAAACTTGTCACAGACTACAAGTCAAGCACTGCAATAGTCGACTACATGCATGTAGCGCTAGAGCGACAAAAATAACACTGGCGACACCATAAAGAATTGCTTGGCGTTTCGGTCAGCCTTTATTATAGTTGAATTAATTCTTACTATCGGGAGCACCCTAAGATATGATCAGCAGCGCCCCACAATCAATATTCGACTTAAAACTTGCTGTTATTGGTCTTGGTTATGTTGGTCTGCCACTTGCTGTGGAGTTTGGGAAAAAATACCCTCTTATCGGTTTTGATATTAATACCGGTCGCATTGAAGAGCTAAAAAAAGGCATTGATAAAACACTAGAAGTTACAGATAAAGAAATTAAACAAGCAAGCTATGTGACTTACACGTCCAACCATGACGACCTAAAGAATGCTAACTGCTACATAGTCACCGTCCCGACTCCGATCAATAAGGATAAGCGGCCCAATTTAACGCCGTTACTTAAAGCGAGCGAGGCAATCGGTAGGGTCTTAAAAAAAGGTGACATCGTAATCTATGAGTCAACAGTTTACCCTGGCGCAACCGAAGAAGACTGCGTGCCAGTACTTGAGGAGTATTCAAACCTTAAATTTAATGAAGACTTCTTTTGTGGCTATAGCCCTGAACGCATTAACCCCGGCGATAAAGAGCATCGTATCACCAACATCAAAAAGGTCACCTCCGGCTCGACGCCAGAAATCGCTGACCTCATCGACACTCTTTATAATGAAATCATTACCGCCGGGACACATAAAGCTAAGAGCATAAAAATTGCTGAGGCTGCCAAGGTTATCGAAAATACCCAGCGTGATCTCAACATCGCCCTTATTAATGAGCTTGCTATCATTTTCAACAAGATGGACATCGATACCCAAGCAGTGCTGGAGGCTGCTGGCAGCAAGTGGAACTTCCTGCCCTTCCGGCCCGGCCTTGTAGGTGGGCACTGCATCGGTGTGGACCCATACTATTTGACACATAAAGCTCAGTCGATCGGTTACACTCCTGAAATAATTCTTGCCGGCAGGCGAATGAATGACGGCATGGGGGCTTATGTTGCCTCACAATTAATTGGGGCGATGAACAAGAAAAAAATTCAGATCGAGGGATCAAAAATCTTAATCATGGGGTTGACCTTTAAGGAAAACTGTCCAGATTTACGCAACACTAAGATTATAGACATCATTCATGAATTAGGAATGTATAATGTTCAGGTCGATGTTTACGACCCCTGGGCGGACAAAAATGAAGCGCAGATAGAATATGGGCTCACGATGACAACGGCACCTTTACCTGGCACCTATGATGCTATCGTCATTGCTGTTGCGCATGATAAATTTAAGGTAATGGGTGTCGAAAAAATTCGACGTTTTGCCTCTCCCGAACATATTATTTATGACTTAAAATACCTGCTAGATGAAGCATCATCGGATCTGCGTTTATGAGCGAATTGAATCAAAAAATTCTACGTTCGATGGATTTTTTATTATCTTTTTCTGGTTTAATGCTATTTTCTCCATTGTTACTTCCTGTGTTATTTTTTGACAGCATTGGCTCTCGCACGCTCTTGTTTAAACAAGAGCGTATAGGTCGCAACCAAAAACCTTTTATTCTAGTAAAATTTCGCACCATGCTGCCAGGCACGCCATCTATTGCTTCGCATCTGTCCAGCGCATCTGCGGTAACATCGGTCGGGAAAATTTTACGTCGGACAAAACTAGATGAATTACCGCAACTATGGAATGTGCTCAAAGGCGAGATGAGCCTTGTTGGCCCGAGACCCTGCTTGACCAATCAAAATCAGCTGATTCAAGAACGTGAGGCACTCGGGGTCTACGACATCCGTCCTGGTATTACAGGTCTAGCGCAAATTCAAGGAATAGACATGTCCAACCCGCAGTTGCTAGCGGAGGTTGATGCAAGGATGCTGACAACACTCAATCTGAAGAATTATTTTCGGTACGTTTTTTTAACGCTTATGGGTAAGGGTTTGGGTGACAAAATAAACCCAAACTAAAGACATGGTAACCAAAATTTGATTAATGTATGGCGGTGAGAGAGGGATTCGAACCCTCGGTACGTTACCGTACACACGCTTTCCAAGCGTGCGCCTTAAGCCACTCGGCCACCTCACCATAAAATGGTTTTTTGCTTAGATAGTGCGCCACTATGATCGCTGCACAGAAATATTTCTTACCCTCTTATACTGAAAAATCCAGACTTCATAGTGCAAATTAAAGCGATCGAACTCTACACAACCACTCCTTAAATAGCAATCGTCAAGGCCAAGATTGAAAGTAATCCTCGGTGTTCATTTTGGGGGCCTTAGCTTCACAGCCAGGAGAAGCAGTCCCTAGGTACAAAAAACCAACGATTGCCTCACTCATTGTTAAGCCTAGTTCGGCAGAAAATTTATTATCGTAAGCTAAATCACCAGTGCGCCAAACAGCTCCTATTCCCTGCGCATAAGCCGCCGTCAGCATATTTTGTGCTGCTGCTCCAGCTGAAATAATTTGCTCTATTCGCGGGATCCTGGGGTGATCTTTAATGCATGCAATCACAATCACAATAGTTGGAGCTCTCATGGCCTTGTTAGCGGCCAGTTCACATTTTTTTTCTGACAAATTGTCTATTTTTTGTTTTGCAGCCGCAATAAATAATTCACCTAATTTTTTTCGACCATCCCCCTCGATCATCAAAAATCTCCACGGGCGCAAGCGTCCATGATCAGCCGCCCTAAGTGCTGATTTTTGTATATTTTCAAGAACTTGAATCGTGGGTCCAGGGGCAACCAGTCTTGTGCTAGACGCCCTATTCTGCAAAGCAACTAATGCATCCATTTTTCACCTATACAAAAAATAAGTATTTCTCATTATAGCAGGTCGCCTGCCTGAAAAATAAGCAGTCTCTCTGCTCACTGACAAGATATACGAATTAATGGTGGATGTATTTTTTTCGAACTACGATAAGGATTAATATCTAAACCGCCTCGACGAGAGTATCTAGCATAAACTTCCAATTCTACAGGTCGACAACGGGCATATACCTCCGAATATATACGCTCAACACATTGCTCATGAAAATCTTGATGGTGACGGTAAGAAATAATGTATTTGAGGGCGCCCACAGCATTAATTGGGTGTCCTGTATATCTAATCATAATGCTAGCCCAATCAGGCTGATTGGTGACGGGGCAGTTGGTCTTCAGCAGATGACTATAGAGTGTTTCTGTGACTATCTCACCACTTTCTTCTGCAGATAGCAACGAAGGGTCTGGCTTGTAAGTATCAACGACAATATCTAGATCATCCAGCAATATGCCTGAGAATGAAGGGAGTCCGCGAATATGGAAATCATCCAAGCTATACATATGGACATCTACCGGGCCCTCTACGCAGCTTTCGATATCCTTTTTCATTAGCGCTGAAATACCATCACTGGACTTACATTTTATTTGATTCAAGGAGTTCAGGTATAACTTTAAAGACTTGGATTCCACTATATTCTTTGTTTCACACGATACAGTGACCTCAGCGATAGCAAACTTAGGTTTACCTTTTAAATCCAACCAAGAAACTTCGTAGGCTGTCCAGATGTCCACCCCATAAAAGGGATAATTATCATCAATTTTTATTATCTGTCGCCCATTTTTCCTGAGAATAGGGCACAATAAACCTGAATCATAATCTGACGGATACGTAGTGTTAGCGCCTAAAATAAAATTATTATCAGTGGCCATGAGCACCTATTTGTTATATCAACTTACGTTCTGAGGCGTTTTCCTTGATTGAGCAGATATGAAGCATAGCAAAATAAAACAATACAAAGAGTAACCACCATAAAAAATGCCCAGCCTATACTAATGTCAGATACCCCCAAAAGGCCATACCTGAAAGCATTAACCATATAAAGAACAGGGTTTATCATTGAAATATCCTGCCAAAATTTAGGCAACATCTCCATGGAATAAAACACCCCACCTAAATATGTAAGTGGCGTCAAAATAAAAACTGGAATGATGGATATATCATCAAAACTATTTGCATAAATAGCGTTAATGAAGCCAGTCAGCGAAAATAGTACTGATGTAAAAAAAACAATAGCAATAGTAATAGTAATGTTATGGACTTGAAGATCAGTAAAAAATAGGGACAAGCATGTCACGATAGATCCTACAGCCAGCCCCCGAATTACGCCCCCAATTACATATCCAGACAAAAGAACATAGCTTGGGACAGGGGAAACTAACACCTCCTCAATAGACCTCTGAAATTTGGCACCAAAAAAGGATGAGACAACATTACCATACGAATTAGTGATAACGGACATCATGATTAACCCAGGAACGACAAATTCAATATAAGAAAACCCTGCCATGCGTCCAATACGAGGGCCTATCAAAGTGCCGAAGATTACAAAATACAAAGCAATAGTGATTGCCGGGGGCAACAAGGTCTGCGGCCAGATACGAGTAAATCTTCTAATCTCTTTTACCAAAATGGTAACAAAGGCTATCCGCTGCTCTCTAAAATTCATCCGGATACCCCTTTAACTTCCTCTTCGTGGGACTGGACAAGCGAAATAAATAATTCCTCTAATCTGTTAGTCTTGTTTTTCATGCTCAGAATCTGAATATCTTGAGTGGTCAAGTTCGCAAATAGCGCATTCAGGGATTGATGTTTTTCAACTTCGACTTCAAAGCTATTGGAATTAATCAGATGTCCTTTATAGCCATCCATTTTCGGTAATTCAATTAATTTTTCATGTGTATCAAAAACAAAGAACTCCGTATTTAGCTGTCGTAGCAACTCACGCATTGAAGTATTTTGAATGATTTTTCCACGATCAATAATTGCGACATTTCGACATAAACTTTCAGCTTCCTCCAAGTAATGAGTAGTTAGGATTATTGTTGTCCCATCCTCGTTAATTTTCCTAAGAAACTCCCACATAGATCGTCTTAACTCTATATCGACACCAGCTGTAGGCTCATCCAGAATGAGTAATTTCGGCTCATGGATAAGAGCTCTTGCTATCATAAGTCGCCTCTTCATTCCCCCTGAAAGCATTCGCGGGGTCTGGTCACGCTTGTCCCACAAACCTAAAAGTTTTAGATATTTTTCTGCTCTTTTTTCGGACACTTTTCCCGGCAGGCCAAAATATCCACCCTGAGTCTTGACGATATCAAAAACCTTCTCAAACTGATTAAAATTAAACTCTTGCGGAACAATCCCAATATTTTTTTTAACTAATGAGAAATCATCGTCTATATCTGTCTCAAACACGCTAATTTTGCCGGAAGTTTTTTTAACTAAAGAGCAAACAATACCTAAAATTGTTGACTTTCCAGCTCCATTTGGCCCCAAAAGTGCAAAAAAGTCCCCCTGCTGAACCTCAATATCAACGCCTCTTAATGCCTGAAATCCATTACCGTACTGCTTGTGTAGACTTGTAATGCATAGAGCTAATTTATTCATAGTTTAATATTCTATTTTTAACTGCGACTTGGGGTTTAATTATAAATAGTTGACTGCATAAGAACATTTAACAGACCAAGAAAGTACCTTAGGGTTTAATTAAAAAGATCCATCTAGTATGCGCAAAAAAGAACAGATATTACTTTTCTGTATAGTGCAAAAATAACAGCTATCAAAGCATGGGGCAAAAAAAAGTGTAATACCTAATATGATATTACACTTCTTAATTGGAGCGGGAAACCGGGTTCGAACCGGCGACCTCAACCTTGGCAAGGTTGCGCTCTACCAACTGAGCTATTCC
>JBLIIR010000054.1:0-7843 GCA_047635255.1 Porticoccus sp.
AGATATTCCCGTAGTCTGTCTTTCTACAGCCCATCCTGCAAAATTTCCTGAATCGATACGTAAAGCGGGATTCTCTAATGATCCTGAGTTGCCTCGATATATGGCAGATTTATTTGAGAGGAAAGAAAGTTATTCTATGCAGCCTAACAACATAGAAGTAGTGCAACAATTCATTGCTGATAACATCCGTTGATTGTCAAAGACAGTTATTTTCCCTTTGCGAATATACCTTCAAGCAAGATAGGATTTTGTTTTGTTGAGCTATAGGCACTCATATCATGCTGGAAATTTTGCCGATGTGCTGAAACATATTGTTCTCGTTGAAATATTTGATTACCTGACTAAAAAAGATAAATCTTTTGATTATGTTGACACGCATGCAGGAGCTGGCTTGTTTAACCTCAACTCAAGCCATGCGACAAAACTAGAGGAGCACACCCAGGGAATTGATAGGCTTCACAGAAAGGATTGGCCAGAATTTTCTAAATATTTTGAAGTCATTGATGCTTGCAATAACTTTCCATCGGCGACTCTTTATCCGGGGTCGCCATTGATTGCTAAGTATTTTTTGAGGGCGCAAGATAAGGCTTGGTTCTATGAGCTCCATCCAAGGGATTTTCAGCTACTGGAGGCTAATGTAGGGCATGATCGTCGTGTAAAAATATATGATCAAGATGGCTTTTCTGGGCTGCTAGCTTTACTGCCGCCTGTTTCGCGCAGAGGACTGATTTTGATTGACCCTTCATACGAAGTTAAAGTTGATTATGATAGGGTTTACGAAATCACCAGCAAGGCTTATAAAAAATTTTCAACGGGGATTTATGTAGTTTGGTATCCAGTGGTGAGCAGAGAAAAAATTGATCGACTGGAAAAGAAATTTATTAAAAGTGGAATTAAAAATATTCAGCGCTTTGAGGTTGGCGTTGATCAAGATTCTGATGCAAGAGGCATGACTTCTTCTGGCGTGTTCGTAATCAATGCGCCATGGGGGCTTTTTGGGAAAATGGCTGCAATGCTACCAAGGCTATCAAAATCATTGAGCACTGCGGACAGCGCTCTTTTTAGATGTGACATTCTGGTGGCTGAATAGAGGGGGGTGCCTCTGCACTATAATTCATTACCTATATTTTTGTGATTATTTTAAAAAATATGATAAATCTCCACAATTGGATAACTTAAGGAAAAAAGAGTGTTGGTCAGCTTCTACTCAGGTGAGATTAAACGAACTTAGATGCGTATTTTCAGTTATTAAAGATTTCCCCAGATAAGATATCTTTTGATGACACTATTTCTGTTATCGATGCATATTAACACTTCAAAGAAACTGCGTTTTCAAATGGCGAAGCTGTGAATAATAAAGAGGAGAACAGCGGCTCTTGTAAGATATTCGCATTTGGCTATCTTAGCGGACTGGCTGAAAATCAAGTGCTTCAATGTTTTGGTGATTTTTATCGAAAAGATGTACTGGGAACCCCTTTCGCAGACACCCATCAACATATAAGAAATTTTATGCAATATGGGTGGATATACGTTAAATTTGAGGCTGAAGTCTTCTTTTTGAGATAGGTTAATTGTTAAAAAAATAGATCCCACATTGCTTTATAGGCTTAAAATTAACAAAAGATAGAAATTATGGACATCAGAAATGAAGCGCGCAAGCATCTTTTAAGTTCTTTACTGAAAGTACTGGATGACAGTTACACGCAGAACGAATTAGAAAACTTTTCTATCCTTATGTATCAGGACGCCGAGCTTGAGGAAATAAGGAAAAGGGTTTCTATAATGATACAACCGATGCGTCAATTTGGTATCTCGAAGAGAAAACATCTTGAAGAAGAAGATAGAGTTTGGATTCAAGGGATGGCTGCTGATCTGAAGTCTATCTGTGTTTATGAATGACCAGCTGCTTGATTGGCTAGGTTTGCCACTAAAAACTGTAAATTTTTTATAGTCAATTGAAGTTAAATAAAATATTTTTTGAGAGGAAGTATTGATACAACCTGCGCGCATAAAACCAAACATCAGACATCGTCAAGTAGATCTAGAGCTCGGCCATTTTGACAATAAATTGCCCAGCTTGCTAAAAAAAATATATTTAGGTCGTCAGATTTTCAGAGAAGAAGAGCTAGATCGCTCTCTAGAAAGTTTATTTTTACCGAACAGCCTGAAAGGGCTAGAAGAAAGCATAGGACTTCTGGAGGAGGCGCTAGAGCAGCAGCAGCGCGTGTTAATAGTGGGCGATTTCGATACTGATGGGGCTACCAGTACGGCGCTTGCCATGTTGGCTCTTCGTGCTATGGGAATGAAATATGTAGATTTTATCGTTCCTAATCGTTTTGAGTTTGGTTACGGCTTGACCCCTGAGATTGTTGATATAGCAAAACAACGGAATCCCGACCTTATCATTACGGTAGATAATGGCATATCTAGTGTTGAAGGTGTCATTGCAGCGAAGGAGGCCGAGATCAAAGTGTTGATAACTGACCATCATTTGCCAGGACCTCACTTACCAGCTGCAGATGCCATCTTGAACCCAAATCAGCATGGTTGTGATTTTCCATGCAAAAATCTTGCTGGCGTTGGAGTAGTGTTTTATCTGTTAAGCGCTCTGAGAAGAAGGTTGCGTGAGACTGGCTGGTTCGAGGGCAATGATATTGTTCCTCCAAATATGGCAGAGTGGCTTGACTTAGTTGCACTTGGGACTGTAGCGGACGTTGTTCCCCTTGACCACACTAACAGAATATTAGTGCATCAGGGGGTGTTACGTATACGTTCTGGGAGGTCGAGGCCAGGGCTGCAGGCATTGTTAGCTTTGGCAGGCAAAGACCCCCAAAAGCTAGTTGCTACTGACTTAGGCTTTACCGTAGGGCCGCGACTGAATGCCGCTGGCCGGCTAGATGACATGAGTATTGGTATTGCGTGTCTCCTAGAAAATGATCTCAGCACCGCAAGAGAGTATGCGCTGCAGCTTGATCAGCTTAATCTTGAGAGAAGAAAGATTGAAGCAGGCATGCAGGAAGAGGGGATTGCAATTCTCAATCATCTCGAAATAGACCAGAAGTCACTACCCTGGGGCTATGCTTATTTGACAGCAATTGGCACCAAGGAGTGATCGGTCTGCTTGCATCTAGAATTAAAGATCGCGTGCATCGTCCAGTCATTATTTTTGCTGATGCCGGCGGGGATGACGATACAAAAGAATATAAGGGATCTGCGCGTTCAATTCTTGGGTTACATATTCGTGATGTTTTAGAGGCGGTAGCAATAAATCATCCAGGGCTAATAAGCAAGTTTGGAGGACATGCGATGGCAGCAGGTTTAAGCATTAAAGCGAAAGACTACAGTGCCTTTTCTGAGGCCTTTGATCTAGAAGTTAGGCGCCAACTGACGCCTGCTGATCTAGAGGTTGAAATATTCGTAGACGGCGAGCTAACACCGGAAGAATTGAGCCTACAAAATGGATTCCTAATAAGGGAATCTGGCCCCTGGGGGCAACAATTTCCAGAGCCGTTATTTCAAGGAACATTCTATGTCACTAGTCAGCGTATTGTGGGTGAAAAACACCTTAAACTGCTACTATCAGTAGACAGCAAGCAACGTCAGCTAATTGATGCCATCGCATTTAATGTAGATATAGATAGCTGGCCTGACGACAAAAAAGAAAAAGTACAGATCGTCTACAAGATGGACATTAATTTTTGGCAAGGAAGAGAATCATTGCAGTTAATAGTCGAATCTTTCATTTTGTAATTATACTTGATTGAGCTCAATGTTTAGCTTTTACCAACTTCAAGATCGAGCCATCTTTCTGAAGCAGCATATAGAGCCTCTTGTTTTTTTGCCATGCCATCCAATACAGGTTGCGTTTCTATGAATGGCTTAAGGTAAAATTCTGGTGCGGTAGTTTGCTTCTGTATAGCAGCTATTTCTTCTTCTAGTTTTTCGATAAGCGTCGGTAGCAGGTCAAGTTCGCGCTGTAGCTTGTAAGTTAGCTTGGCCGGCATTATTTTTTTTGTATTGATGTTGGTTGAGTTGCTGGCATTATTCTCGAGCTTTGTTTTAGTATTTTCATTGTCAGAAATTTTTAGGGCTTTGCCGTGATTTTCCCAGTCGCTATAGCCTCCCAGGTATTCTTGGATTTTCCCTTCTTTTTCAAAAACTAATACGCTTGTGACAACGTTATCAAGAAATTGACGGTCATGACTAACAATAATCAGCGTTCCTTTGTATTCTACCAGTTGCTCTTCAAGCACCTCAAGCATTTCTATATCCAGGTCATTTGTTGGTTCATCTAGTATTAGTAGATTGCTGGGTTGCGTGAACAGCTTAGCCAGAAGAACTCGATTGCGTTCGCCTCCAGAGAGTGCTTTTACTGGAGTCATGGCGCGTTTGGGGGAGAACAAGAAATTACGCAAATAGCCTATAATATGGCGATCTTTGCCATTAATTTTTATGTATTCTTTACCGTTGCCTACATTTTCGGCAATAGTTTTCTCGGTATCTAGCTCTCGATGTATTTGATCGAAATAACCTATTTCTAGGTTGGTGCCTAGCTTCACGGAGCCTTTATCAGGAATTATGTGTCCTAAAAGAATTTTAAGTAGAGTAGATTTTCCTACGCCATTATTACCAATCAGACCTATTCGATCGCCTCGTCGTATCTTGATGTTGATATTATCCATCAGGGTCTCACCGTTATACCCATGACAAAGACTACGTGCCTCAACTACCTTTCGACCAGATTTATCTGATGTTTCGACGCTAATTTTAGCTTTCCCTTGGCGGCCAGATCTCTGCATACGCTCTTCTCGCATTGTTAGCAGTGCGCGTACACGCCCTTCATTTCGTGTCCGTCTAGCTTTAATACCTTGACGGATCCAAACCTCTTCTTCTGCTAAACGTTTATCAAATAGAGCATTACGGGTCTGCTCATGCTCTATTACCTTCTCTTTGAGTAACAGATAATTATTAAAGGTTCCAGGCCAGCTGATCAGTCGACCAAGCTCTATTTCCACGATACGTGTTGCCAGCTTCTGTAGAAAATTTCGATCATGAGTAATAAAGATGACGCTGCCTTGGTATCCCCGCACTTTATGCTCCAGCCATTCAATTGTACTGATATCTAAATGGTTGGTTGGCTCATCTAGCAGCAATAGATCCGGGTTGGAAACCAATGCTTTGCCTAGAGCAACTCGACGCCGCCAGCCCCCAGAAAGCTCAGCTAATGTTTTATTAGCAGGAAGATCTAACTGGCTAATAATAGTCTCAACTTGTTGATCAATCTGCCAGCCTCCGCCGGCATCAATTTGTGCTTGTAGTTGTCCCAGCTCGTCTAGTCCTCGCTTATCCATAGTTTGTGCAAGCTGATTAAATTGATCAATTAGTGCTTGCTGGTCGGCTAGGCCATCCTTAATGACATCAAAAACTTTCCGATCAACAGCTGTTGGCAGAGCTTGCTCTAGCTGACTAATGCGTAGGTGCTGTTTATAGTGGAGTTCACCAGAATCAAGTTTAACTTCTCCATTGATAATTTTAAGTAATGTGGATTTTCCAGCTCCATTTCTCCCGATTAAGCAGATTCTCTCTCCTGGTTCTACGGAAAAACTAGTATTATTGAGTAATGGCACATCGCCAAATTCAATAGATATGTCATCGAGACGGATTAAACTCATGATTGATTTTAATGCTTATGTGATTAGTGATATTAATGAGTGCGGATTTTAACAGAGTTTTTGATTTTCGTGTCAATGTGTGCGCAATCTATGAGAATAGTTGCGCCTAAAGTTGTTATTGGGTGATTTTCTAGTCTTGTCGTTTGTTTGGATGCCTAAGTAGGTGGAGAAGGAGGTAGGATTCCGATAGAATTCTCCTCCTACCCTAATTTTCAGGTGTCAGCATTCAATGGAAATCAATCCTATTAAGAATACCCTCAAGGACCTTCAGTCAAGAACTGATGCGCTAAGGGGGTATCTTTGACTATGCCAACAAAAAAGATCGTCTTGTTGAGGTTGAGTTAGAGTTGGGAGATTCTGATGTTTGGAGCGATGCTGCTCGCGCTCAAAATCTTGGCCGTGAGCGATCGGCCCTTGAGCTGATCGTCAAAACCATAAATGCATTGGACTTAGGTGTTTCTGATGCCTGGGAGTTTTTAGAAATAGCGTTCGAGGAAAAAGATGTTGACGCCATTCAGTCGATAGAGTCGGAGCTGGTTGCTCTGTCAGACCAGCTGGCTAAACTCGAGTTCTGTCGAATGTTCTCTGGCCCGATGGATAAAAATAATGCTTATTTAGACATTCAGTCAGGTTCGGGGGGAACTGAAGCCCAAGATTGGGCGGAGATGGTTTTGCGCATGTACCTTCGCTGGGGTGAAGCGAAAGGCTTTACGACAATCTTGGAAGAGGCTTCTCCTGGGGAAGTAGCTGGTATCAAAAGTGCCACAATACATTTTGAAGGCGAGCATGCTTTTGGGTGGCTACGCACAGAAACAGGGGTGCATCGATTGGTTCGAAAGTCTCCATTTGATTCAGGAAATCGCAGGCATACTTCGTTTTGTTCTGTTTTTGCGTCTCCAGAAATAGACGATGATGTTGAGATTGATATCAATCCGGCAGATGTAAGAACAGATACGTATCGAGCCAGTGGCGCCGGGGGGCAGCATATCAACAAGACAGACTCAGCAGTACGGTTGACACACCTACCGACAGGAGTGGTAGTTCAGTGCCAGAGTGAACGCTCTCAGCATCAAAACCGAGATAATTGCTGGAAAATGCTTAGAGCAAGACTCTATGAGCAGGAAATGCTTAAACGAAGCGAGGCCGCTCAAGCATTAGAAGACTCTAAGTCCGACATTGGATGGGGTAGTCAGATTCGCTCTTATGTTTTAGATGACCAAAGAATAAAAGACTTAAGGACTAACATTCAGACTAGTAACTGCAATTCAGTTCTGGATGGAAACTTAGACCAATTTATAGAAGCTTCACTAAAAGCAGGTTTGTAAATAAACAGGTCTTGGTGGAGAATCTGTCTTTTACAAGCATAATAATTCAGAATTGAATCGACTGGAAAACACATGAGCAACGAATCACAACAAGATGAGAATAGATTGATTGCCGAAAGAAGGGCTAAGTTGGCGCTAATTCGTGCACAGGCTGCCGCCAATAATGTTAGTTCTTTTCCTAATGATTTTCGGCGTAAAGATTTAGCTGGTGACCTGCAAGGCCGGTATGCGTGCGAATCAAAGGAAGCTCTTGAGGCCAAAGGTCATCAAGTGAGTGTCGCTGGTCGGGTGATCAGGAATCGCGGTGCTTTTATGGTGATCCAGGATATGTCTGGAATGATACAGCTTTATGTGGCCAAGGAAGCGCGGCCTTTTGCCAAAAGCCTTGATCTTGGTGACATTGTGGGTGTGAGCGGAACGTTACAAAAATCTGGCAAAGGGGATTTGTATGTCAGCATGGATAAAAATTGTCTGCTAACAAAATCATTGAGACCCCTCCCTGATAAACATCATGGCCTATCAGACCAAGAGATGAGGTATCGACAACGTTATGTTGATTTGATTGTTAATTCTGAAGCCCGCAATGTGTTTAAAATTCGCTCGCAAGTGATTAATTTCATCCGTTGCTATCTGAATGATAACCATTTTATGGAAGTAGAAACACCAATGCTTCAAACGATCCCTGGTGGCGCCGCCGCTCGTCCTTTTGTTACATACCATAATGCTTTAGATCTTGATATGTATTTGCGTATAGCGCCAGAATTATATCTCAAGAGATTGGTAGTTGGGGGCTTCGAGAGAGTATACGAGATTAATCGTAATTTCCGTAATGAGGGGCTCTCTACT
>JBLIIR010000055.1:0-7480 GCA_047635255.1 Porticoccus sp.
CTATTTAGTTAAAACTGTTAACGAAGAAATGTTTTATTTTAGTTGCTTGCAGTGCATGAGGTGGAAATGAACGATAAAAAAAATCATGACCAGAAGATAGCCATATATCTTGGGTATTTCGGGTTAGCTCCTTTCGTAATGTTGTTGTTGGCAGAAAACTATATGGAAGATTTCCAGGATATTTCAATTCGGGGATTTTCGATTTACTCCGCTGTTATTATTTCATTTATGAATGGAATTCATTGGGGTATGGCGCTGACCTGTAATCATCATTGTCGTATAAGGTTTGCAGTAAGCACTGTAGCGCCTGTAATGGCTTGGGCTGGGTTGCTGTTTCTTTCTTTGCCTCTTGCGGTGATTACTTTGGGCGTGATCCATTTGATAGGACTTAAGATTGATGCAGTATTTTTTGCAGCCTCTGAAATATCATTATCGTATCGGAAGATGCGATTAAGGCTTACCTGTCTTGTGGTTGGATTGCATTTTTTGATGATCCTATCCATTGTCTAGAATACTAGGGTTTGTGTTTGAACCATACATCATGGAATCTATTTCCTTTCCGGCAAAAGAGGCAACTCATTCAATATCTTGCTTTGAATTTCATTGTGTGCGGCACCCAAATTTCCCCATCTCTCAGCTGTTGAGGGGTGGCTAGCGCCATGATTTTCTTTGATTCCCGAGGGGTGCTCAATGGCCATTCTTCGCCAAAATCCAGAAACATGAGTGGTATCGATTCCAGCATTTGCGAGATAGTACATTCCAACATAGTCGGCATCTCTTTCAAACTCTTGACTGAATAGGCTGGATGCAGTTTTCCCAAATATTCCCTGGGTATTGATGCCATAGCTAGCAGCCACAATATCTACAATGCCGCCGAGCCAATAGTTGCCTTTTTTCTTACTTACGTGTCCCTCGCTATTATGAGCAAGCTCATGGGCAATAACAGTCATGAGTTCCGTGTCATTATCAACAAACCGATACATCCCAAGAGTGATAAAGACAGAGTTTCCATCTGCAAAGGCATTCAGGCTGTCATCTCTTTGAAGTATGACTGGGTAGGAGCAAGCCAATACAGGCTTGATTTGTAAATCTAGAATTTGATTAGAACGGAGTACCTTTAGGTTGATATCTGATATGGAATTTGTCTTGGAAACCTCTGCCATTACACGGCTAAAAATTTTTCCAGCATTTTGATTAGGTATTTGCTGATTGTTTACGGATGTGACTACGTCACCTATTTTTAGACCAGCTGTCTCTGCAGGGCTAGTTTTGGCAATACCCGTAATAATGATACCTGAGTGTCTGCCATACACGCTGGAATAGACTTCTTTTTCTTTTATGGGGGCACTTGATGTGTCTGTAAACATAAAGCCAGTATTTCTGCTTTCATTGCCAGGGCATAGTTTTGCTCCATGCACG
The DNA here is from genome assembly GCA_047635255.1 of Porticoccus sp. Lineage (GTDB taxonomy): Bacteria > Pseudomonadota > Gammaproteobacteria > Pseudomonadales > Porticoccaceae > Porticoccus. Next base: position 1,420 of record JBLIIR010000055.1, read on the forward strand.
TTTAGCCGCCATGCCAAATCATTAACGTGCCTGACTCTTTTAATGTAAACTTTTTCCGCCTCTATGAGTTCCCAGCTGCGCTCAACATTTACTTCATGGCTATTACCTCTAGCAATTTGAGAGGTCGGCGCACAGCCTGTTAAGATCGAAAAAATAATGATCGATACATGAAAATAAAAAAATAAAAATCTGATTTTCATGCGCGCTAGAAATTTTTGCATTTATTTATTGGACCCCTCTTGCGGCTATATTTTTTATTTGCTCCACAAGTAAGCCTTGGTCCCATTCAGCGCTTCCTTCTAGTTTTGCCACCATAAACCCTTCTGGGTTTATCAGTATAGTTGTAGGTAAACCTTTGAAGCCCAGGTCGCGAAAGCCTTTATTCTTTTTATCATACCAAACTAGAATTTTTTTCAGTGCCATGGATTTCAGGAAGGGCTTCACTTCATTAAATCCGCCCGCATCCTGGTTGATAGCAATAATAATAAGACCCTGTTTATAGAGGCTTTCAGCCAGTCGATCCAGGGCCGGCATCTCCTTGATGCACGGAACGCACCATGTTGCCCAAAAGTTAACCAACACATAGTGGCCTAAAAATTTTTCTATTCCTGCAGATTGATTTCCATCATCAAAAGACATAGAGGGTAGCGGCGTAGGTGAGGGCATAATATCCATTAGCTTCTCTGCTGAGGCATTGACGGATAATATCGCTATGGTCAAAAGACAAAGAAAATATTTTTTTAGGGCTATAATCATATTTTTAGTATTCAGAAATTAAGTTCTTTGCCGGTCCTTGCTATAATACTGCGATATAAGCCAACCAGTATAAACGTAGAATGTAAAGGTAGTATGATGAGATTGTTTATAGTTTGCTGTTTTCTTTTATGCCAGTCTTTTGTCTGTGCAGAGGTAACTGAAGAGGGGTCGGGTAATATGGAAAAAAAAGAGCTGAGTAAAGGTAATGGTGCGCATCAATTTGAGTTTACTTCTATTGATGGGGAGCTGCTGCCGTTATCTAGCTTTGCCGGCAAAACTCTATTGGTAGTGAATACAGCATCACGCTGTGGATTTACGTCACAATATGCAGGGCTGCAAAGTTTATGGGAAAAATATCAAGATCAAGGCTTAGTTGTGCTCGGAGTGCCATCAAACGATTTTATGAGCCAAGAGCCCGGGTCGGAAGACGAGATCAAGACTTTTTGTACAGTTAACTTTAATGTTAATTTCCCGATGACATCAAAAGTTCATGTGAAAGGAAAAAATGCTCACCCATTTTATCTCTGGACAAAACAGCAATCTGGAGCTCCTCGATGGAACTTTCATAAATACTTATTAAATGATCAAGGCGACCTGGTTGCCGCTTACTCCTCTGTAACCAGCCCGCTTTCTAATAAAGTTGTGAAGGCTGTTGAATTGGCTCTAGGAGTTAATGGGCAGTAACATTGATCGACCGATGTTAGCTTTTAGGTAGAAATAATTTTATGTCAGAAACAATTGTTGTGATCTTTTCCGGCGGAATGGATTCTTATACCCTCTTGAACCGTGCTCTAAAAAATGATCTCCAAGTATCAGCTGTGACATTTAATTATGGCCAAAGACATGCCAAAGAGATTGAATACGCCATTTCTGCGTGTGTAGAGTTAAATATCCCACATAAAGTAATTGACATTACTACTATCAATGAGCTCCTTCAGGGCTCCTCACTTACCTCAAATATTGATATTCCTGAAGGCCATTATGCCGATGAAACCATGAAGTCCACTATTGTCCCAAATCGAAATATGATTTTACTATCTCTTGCAGTTGGTTACGCAATTTCTATTGGAGCAAGAAAAGTTTTTTATGGTGCCCACTCTGGTGATCATGCGATTTATCCGGATTGTCGGCCAGAGTTTGTAGAAAAAATGAATAATGTTTGTGCTGTTGCAAATTATGAGCCTATTGAAATTGTCACTCCTTATTTGAATTATGACAAAGGGGAAATTGTAAAAAATGGTCTTCTGATGGGCCTGGATTACACTAAAACCTGGAGTTGCTATAACGGAAAAGACATAGCCTGTGGTAAATGTGGCGCCTGTTTTGAGAGAATGGAGGCTTTTTCTTGCAATGGCATGAATGATCCTTCGGGATACGAGCAATGAAGAAAACCTATAAGATAAAAGAAATCCTCTATACGCTGCAAGGAGAGGGCGCTCAATCTGGCCGACCGGCTATTTTTTGCAGATTCAGCAAGTGCAATCTATGGAATGGTAGAGAAGAGAGTCGAGCCGAAGCTATTTGTAATTTCTGCGATACCGATATTCTTGGTACTGATGGCGAAAATGGTGGAGAGTATGAGACCGCAGCTGATTTAGCATCAAAGGTGAGCGACCTCTGGCCAGAAAAAAAAGACGGAAAGCCTTTTGTGGTATGTACTGGGGGGGAGCCAGCCCTTCAAATGGATGATGATCTTGTTGAGTGCTTTCACCAGGCTGGGTTTGAAATTGCGATAGAGACAAACGGTACATTACCGATACCTGCAGGTATCGATTGGATATGTTGCAGCCCCAAGGGGAGATCAAAGGTTGTGATCAATCAATGCGATGAACTGAAGTTGGTCTTCCCCCAAGCAGATGCAATGCCAGATAGTTTTTCAGACATTAAGGCTGATTATTTTTATTTGACGCCGATGGCATTAACTTCAACCAAAGAGGCGATATACCCAAACCAGGATGATATCACGCAAAAAACAATCAACTTTTGCTTGGGTAATCCCAAATGGCGATTGAACCTGCAGACGCACAAAGTATTGAATATCTCCTGAATCTGACAAGTCTTTATTCTTACAAGCGATAAATACCTTTACTTTTTTATTTAAAGAAGATAGGTTTTATGTCCATTTTAGATATTGATTGGGTTAGTTTGTGAAGTGCAATATAAAATCTCTTAGTTGGTCGGAAGAGAAAACTCTTGCTGAAAAACAATTAAAGCTGATTAAAAAGTCTGAAATAAAGTTAATGCAGATGGGTTACACCCTTGTGAGTAGAAATACTTACTGGATAGTTTATGATCTTGCGGGCCATAGACAGGTATTTGAAAACCCTGAAGATCTCTACAAGTATAGTTATCGCAGAAGATACAATCATACTGCGCTCAAGACTCCCACCTTCGTAGTTAAATAAAATCCATCCTACCGAAAACTTCAAATTTAAATGTTAAAAAATATTGTTGCCAGACCGAAATGAAACCATCTATTATAGTTTTTATAATTATAAAAATAGAGAGTGTAGCATTATGCAAAGGGATAAATTATTAGGTGTTTTTTTGGCAGCTTTAGTATCTTTTTTGTCAGCCCCTCAAATGGTTATAGCTGAGAGTTCGACTAAAACTAAATCTAATCAATTTTGGTGGCCCAATCAGCTCGATTTGTCTCCTTTGCGTGATCATGACATTCGCTCTAGTCCACTTGGTGAAGAATTTAATTATGCAAAAGCTTTTGAGTCACTCGATCTGGATGCTGCCAAGAAAGACATCGGCGCATTACTGACGACCTCACAAGATTGGTGGCCGGCAGATTATGGAAATTATGGACCATTCTTTATTCGTATGGCTTGGCATAGTGCAGGTACATACCGCACATTGGATGGCCGAGGTGGTGGTGGTGGTGGACAGCAGCGTTTTGACCCCCTTAATAGCTGGCCTGATAACGGCAATCTTGATAAGGCGCGCCGGTTACTTTGGCCGGTAAAACAAAAATATGGCGAGACTCTTTCTTGGGCTGATTTAATGATTCTTGCGGGTAACATTGCTCTTGAAAATATGGGTTTTGAAACCTACGGTTTTGCAGGAGGGCGTTCTGATGACTGGGAGCCTGATCTGGTTTATTGGGGTCCAGAGGTTGAAATGTTAGCGAGCGATCGCGAGGGACGAGATGGGAAACTTCAGCAGCCTTTAGGCGCAACTCATATGGGTTTGATTTACGTGAATCCTGAAGGCCCGAAAGGTAAGCCTGATCCGATAGGTTCTGCAAAGAATATCCGTACAGCCTTTGGGCGTATGGCAATGAATGATGAAGAGACAGTTGCCTTAATTGCGGGTGGCCATACGTTTGGCAAGATGCATGGTGCTCACAAACCCAAAGATTGCGTTGGGCCAGCACCAGCAGCAACCCCCATTGAAAACCAGGGGTTAGGCTGGAAAAATAAATGCGGCAAAGGTCACTCTGAAGATACAGCCACTAGCGGTCTTGAAGGGGCTTGGACGCAAGCACCAACACAGTGGACTAGTTTGTATTTAGAAAACTTGCTGAATAACGAATGGGAGGAAACACGGAGTCCTGCAGGTGCAATTCAGTGGGTACCAAAGAACAGAGGTTTAGAGGACTCTGTGCCAGATGCGCATGTGAAAGGAAAATTTCATGCACCTGTGATGACTACAGCCGACCTTGCATTGAAATTTGATCCTGAATACAAAAAGATCGCCGAACGTTTTTTGGCGGATCCAGTAGAATATCAAAAGACTTTTGCTAAAGCATGGTACAAGTTAACTCATCGCGATATGGGTCCAAGCGCACGCTTCTTGGGTAAAGAAGTACCAGAAGAGGAATTAATTTGGCAGGATCCTGTGCCAAAACCAGACTACAAGATGGTTAGCGACAGCGATATAGCTGGCTTAAAAGAAGAAATTCTTAAATCTGGTTTGAGTAACTCAGAGTTGGTGACTGTTGCTTGGGCGTCAGCTTCGAGTTTTCGTGCATCAGACATGCGTGGCGGTGCTAATGGCGCACGAATCGCACTAGCTCCTCAAAATACCTGGAAGATTAATAATTCAGCGGAACTAACCAAGGTGCTTAAAAAACTGAAGTCTATCCAAAGAGGCTTTAATAGCTCATTTCTTAATGACTCATTTTTGGGTCGCAAAGTATCTTTGGCTGACTTGATAGTGCTTGCTGGGGCGACGGCTATTGAGAAAGCAGCTCAAGATGCGGGTATATCAATTGAAGTGCCATTCACTCCAGGCCGGGGCGACACAACTCGGGAGCAAATAGATGTAAATTCTTTTGCTATGCTAGAGCCAAAAGCAGATGCATTCCGCAATTATTTTAATAAAGATGAAAGCCATCGATCTCCAACAGAGATGTTAATAGATAAGGCCGATCAGCTGACTCTAACTGTGCCAGAAATGACGGTATTATTGGGCGGCATGCGCATGTTAGGTGCTAATGCAGATGGCAGTAGTCATGGTGTGTTTACGGATAATCCTGGTGCGCTTAGCAATGACTTCTTTGTGAATCTTTTGGGTATGGATACTAAGTGGCGCAAAGCAAACACTGAAGGGGTGTATGAAGGAGTAGATCGCAAAACTGGTGAGGTAAAATATACCGCGACACCAGTTGATTTAATCTTTGGCTCAAGTTCCGAGTTGCGGGCTATTGCTGAAGCCTATGCCTTCGATACTTCGAAAGAGCGATTTGTTAAAGATTTTGTAAAAGCCTGGATAAAGGTTATGCAATTGGATCGCTTCGACCTTAAGCATGACATTTAATCTATGGCATAAATAAAAAAGATTGTTTATATGTGGCGCCCTAAACTCTTTTTCAGGAAGATTATGAGGGTAGAGTAGCGCTTTGAAAAGCCTCCAGTAGTATGTGGGCTCTCTATAATCTTTTCATAAAGAAATCAATCAGATGAAACAATTTTTCGGCGGTGTGTGGGTCCATATCTATCTCTCCTGATATGCCTGCCATGATGCACAAGGAAGTCTTGCGCGCCAAGACAAATAGAGAGTAAGATTGTGCTGTATCACCTTTTTTGGTAACTGGATAGGTGAGATATGACCCATGATGTAGATCCTTTGGAAACGCAAGAGTGGCTCGAAGCCTTCGACTCGGTATACAAAGTCCACGGCGAAGACAGGGTAGCCTTTCTGCTCAACGAACTTCAGGCTCATGCTAGTAGCCAGAGCATAAAGCTGCCATCTTCGGTTACCACTCCATTTCACAATACTATTAGTCCTCCGCGTGAAAAGCGTATGCCTGGCGACCTTCTTATGGAGCGCCGTATTCGTTCGCTAGTGCGATGGA
>JBLIIR010000056.1:0-6919 GCA_047635255.1 Porticoccus sp.
AGAAGCTCAAATATCAGCCATAGCGGCTTGTTCCAACAATAATTTCTGGAATGATTCTCACAACATCACAGTAAGTATTATTACCGAAGGATTGCGTGATATAGGTATTCTGGACGGCGAGATTAACGAGCTAATCGAGACTAAAAAGTATAGTGACTTCTATATGCATCGAGCTGGTCATTGGTTGGGTATGGATGTGCATGATGTGGGCAATTACAAAATAAATGAAGAATGGCGAGCGCTTCAGCCAGGTATGGTGGCTACAGTGGAGCCAGGAATTTATATTTCTCCAGACAACAAAAATGTTGATCAACGTTGGCGTGGAATTGGTATTCGCATTGAGGATGATATTCTGGTTACAGACAATGCCCCTAAAGTGCTATCCAGCGATGCACCCAAAACCATATTCGAGATTGAAGCGCTAATGGCTTCTAAATAGAAAATAGAGTCTATAAGAATATGACTAAGCAGTCACTAATTCGACAACATGTTGATATTTCAATCATTGGCGGCGGCATGGTTGGAGCTAGCCTGGCTTTACTTTTGTCTTCTTGTAAGTGCGGCTGGCGTATTCAGATCGTAGATACTCAGCCAATGCAGACGACACAGCCTATTGATGGCCTGGAATCGTATTTTGATGCCCGCTCTACAGCTCTTTCGCAAAGCAGCCGTGAGATCTTTGAAATCCTTGGATTATGGAAGGATCTGAGCCCCAAGCTTACCGAAATAAGCGAGGTACATGTTTCTGATAAAGGTTACCCGGGTAGTGCTAGATTATGCGCCGAAGAGCAAAATTTGCCCGCTCTGGGGTATGTTGTTGAAAACAGATGGATCAACTCTGCTTTATCAGAGGCATTAATAGAAGCTGAAGATATTGAGATTGTTAATTCAGCAAAAATAGCTAAACTTAAAGCTGTAAAAGGCGGTATGAAATTCTCTATCTCCGCAGCTGGGGTCGGCAAAAGTAGAGACGTGAACTCAAAGCTTTTAGTAATTGCAGATGGCGCTAAGTCGGAAACTAGGAATATGCTAGGTATTGATTTTACTGTAAAAGATTACGGGCAAGTGGCTATTGTGGCGAATGTTTCATTGTCCCAGGATCATGCTGGTATTGCCTATGAACGTTTTTCTGATTCTGGGCCTATAGCTATGCTGCCGCTGGAGCCGATAGATGGAGATTATCGTGCTTCGCTAGTATGGACAGTTTCTCCAATTCAGGCTGAAAAACTATTATCAGAATCTGAAGATGCATTCCTGAAAGAGCTACAATTATGCTTTGGGTACAGGTTGGGGAAACTTCAACGAATCGGTACGCGTTACAGCTTCCCTGTGCAGTTAGTCACTAGCAATGAACAAGTCCGTAGTAATGTTGTGGTTGTTGGTAATGCTGCACATTCTTTGCACCCGGTTGCAGGGCAAGGTTTCAATTTAGCATTGCGTGATGTGGCTATGCTAGCTAATGAGCTAGCAAAGATAGCAGTAGAAGGTAGCTCTCCATTAGGGGAATATAGTGTACTAGAGCGCTATCTTAGTAATCAGAAATTAGATCAAGAGAGAATAATCTTATTGAGTGATTTATTGCCTAGAATATTTGGCAATAGATCTCTTCCTGTGGTGTTAGCAAGAAACATTGGGCTACTGGCACTAGATGTCCTTCCCTTATTCAGTAGAAATTTTACGCAATTAGGTATGGGGCTTCAGACCAAAGGACATGAGCTGGCTAATTTTAGGCCCTTAGATTCTCTTTTGTCTGATACAGGGATAAGAAGTGATGGGTGACAAAGAGTACGATATTGTTGTTTCTGGGGCTGGGATGGTGGGCCTCATTTTTGCCTCATTGCTGGCAACGCGTCAACACTCGGATTGCATGAATCTAAAAATAGCTATTCTTGAAGTAGAGCCTTTTAAGGATCCTGATATTAAGATAAAATTTGATCCTAGGGTGGTGGCATTAACTGAATCCTCTCGACACCTTCTCGAAGATATAGGGGTGTGGAGTGATATTGCTAGCCAGCGTGTTTGCCCTTACCAGCGAATGGAGATATGGGAATCTGACGGAACTGGAAATATTGAGTTCGATTGTAAAGATATTCGTCAGTCCAGCCTAGGCCATATTGTAGAAAATAGATTGATTATTAAAAGTATTTTACATCGCATTGAAGGGCTAGAAAATGTTGAGCTGCTATGCCCTGCAATGGTTGTAGCTGTAGACCAAAAGTCTTTGTCAGGGCACTCAGAAGTAACAAAAATCACCCTAAGTGATGGAACCGCTATAACGACAAAGCTTCTGGTCGCGGCTGATGGAGGTGAGTCCAAGGTGCGTGATTTATGCGGTTTCCAGTTGCGAGAATGGAATTATGGGCATCATGCTGTCGTCACTAACGTCATCACCGAAAAAGCCCATAATTTTACGGCCAGACAGAGATTTTTGCCGGATGGACCGTTAGCTTTTTTGCCTTTGCAGACAGAGACAGGGAATTCTCATCATTGCTCTATTGTTTGGTCTCAGAAAGATGCCGTAGCAGAAAAATTGATGTTACTTGATGATTTTGCCTTTTGCGAAGCCCTAGAGTTGGCAGGTAGTGGCTGCTTAGGAAAAATAACCAAAGTTGAAAAGCGCTCTAGTTTTGCACTTAAGCAAAGACATGCAATAGATTATGTTATGCCAGGAATTGCACTAATAGGAGATGCCGCACATACGATCCACCCGCTAGCCGGACAGGGAGTTAATTTAGGTATTCAAGATGCAATAGCTTTAGTTAATGAAATAGAAGATGCATTATGTCGAAAATTATCTCCGGGTAATTTTTTGGCGCTTCGTCGTTATCAACGCAGCAGGAAAGCTAATAATTTGGGCATGATGGCTGTAATGGAGGGCTTGAAAAGGTTATTTGAAGATCAACACTTGCCTGTGCGATTATTACGCAATGACGGCATGAAGCTTATAAATAAGCTCGGCTTTATTAAAAATAAAATCATGAAAGAAGCGATGGGGATTTTATAGCGTGTATCTTTAAGTGCAGCTAGCCCAATACTTATACTTTAGTTTAGCGTTAATCAAGGCTGGAATCTTGAATATTTTTTAAGTTATATCGTTTTGGTCAAACGGTTAGAAATCAAGAAGTGATATAAGGAAATCTCAATGAAAAAAGCTCCATCCGGTTTAAAATACGCCGCTAGTCATGAATGGGTTCGTGATGAAGGGGACGGCACAGCAACAATAGGCATAAGTGAACATGCGCAAGAAAGTCTTGGGGATGTTGTTTATGTTGAGTTACCACAACTCGGAATGAGCATTGCTGCAGGAGGAGAAGCTGGAGTTGTAGAATCTGTTAAAGCAGCTTCAGATATTTATGTGCCCATTTCTGGAGAGGTAATTGCAATTAACGCATTACTAGAAGATGAGCCCGAAATTATTAATAGTTCGCCATATGATAATGGTTGGTTCTTTAGGGTGAAAATATCAGATCCGACCGAGTTAAATAATTTAATGGATGCTGAGGAATACGAATCTTTGGCTGCTGATGGTTAATTAGAATCCACGCTACAAAGACAGCCTAAAAGTACTACTATTTTATGCTAGCCACTACAGTGGAATGGAAAATAAGATGAACTTTAATGACAAAATGGAAGAGATCAAGCTATTAAATCAGTTTAACTTGAAATCAAAGGCATATGGTCTAAAGATACACGAACAAGACGCTTCTTTAGGCTCGGTAAGCGCGGCAGCCAGACTGTTTCATAAGGGTTTAATCGATCATCTCGACGGGGGCTATTTAACAGATCTAGGAATAGTGGCAGCCGGGCATGCCCAAACTCTTTTGAAAATTCTGGAAGATTAATATTTAAACACAAACAGACCCTTGTCTATTTGTGTTTAAAATAATATTTGTAATTTACTTGTTGAGTATCTTGGCGGCTTCTTTAGCAAAATAGGTTAAAACTCCATCAGCTCCGGCTCGCTTAAAACATAAAAGAGATTCAATTATTACCTTTTCTCGATGAAGCCAGCCGTTCTCGAATGCAGCTACATGCATGGCATATTCCCCGCTGACTTGATATGCAAATGTAGGTGCCTTAAGTTCTTCTTTCACTCTGCGCACTACATCCAAGTAAGGCATGCCGGGCTTAACCATAATCATGTCTGCCCCTTCTTTCAGATCTAATGCGCATTCATGCAGCGCTTCATTTGTATTGGATGGGTCTATTTGATAGGTTGTTTTTTCTATATTTTTAATATTTTTGGCAGAGCCTACAGCCTCCCGAAAAGGCCCATAGTAGCCAGAAGCATATTTGGCAGAATATGCCATGATGCGTGTATTGACATGCCCAGATGCTTCTAGGTTTTCACGAATGCATCTGATGCGTCCATCCATCATATCTGATGGCGCAACAATATCTGCGCCTGCCTCGGCATGCGAGAGAGCTTGCTTCACTAGAGTCTCGATAGTTATATCGTTCAAAACATAGCCGGTGTCATCATCAACGATGCCATCCTGGCCGTGTGTTGTGAAAGGATCAAGTGCTACATCAGTGATAATGCCTAGCTCTGGAACTGCCTGCTTGATGGCCCTTGTAGCTAGCTGCGCCAACCCATCTGGATTGAATGCCTCTTCAGCTAAAAGAGTTTTATGTTGTTGATCGGGAACAGGAAATAAAGCGATTGCAGGGATACCAAGATCTATTAGTGTTTGAGCCTCTTTCACCAAAAGATCAATAGAAAGCCTTTCTATTCCAGGCATAGAAAGTATTTTTTCGCGACGATTGCTGCCCTCTATTACAAATAAAGGATAGATTAAATCATCAGGAGTCAGCGTAGACTCTCTGATGAGGCGGCGTGAGAAATCATCAGTTCGGTTTCGACGCATGCGCGTATATGGGAATACGCCTCGGGTATGTTTAAAACTCATGATTTCTCCGGACCTTAATTTTATTTGCAGGCTAAAAATCATTATTTGTCAGCATACAGAAAGAAAATAGTTGCAGGTTATAAATGCTTAAATACCTTCGCTGCCGCATTTAATGCAAATTCTATATCTTCGTCTGTATGCGCTGCGGACATGAAGCAACCTTCGTAAGCTGCAGGAGCAAGATAGACGCCAGCATCTAGCATACCACGGAAAAAGTGACCAAAACGCGCAGTATCGCATGCCATAACCTGCTGATAATTTGTTACAGTAGACTCTTCGGTGAAAAAGAAGCCAAACATGCTACCCACGTGATTTGTGGTCATAGGAATATTGGCACTGTTTGCTTGCTCTTGAAGACCTCTAACAAATTTTGTGGTTTTAGTGAACAATGAATCATGGAATCCAGGTTGAGTGATCAACTCTAAAGTTGCCAGCCCCGCTGTCATAGCTACAGGATTTCCTGAAAGTGTTCCAGCCTGATAGATCGGTCCAACTGGTGCAATTTGGTTCATGATATGACGCTTGCCTCCAAAGGCCCCCACCGGCATGCCACCACCAATTACCTTGCCAAGAGCGATCAGATCAGCATCAATATCAAAGCGCCCGACAGCGCATCGAACGTCTACTCTAAATCCGGTCATAACCTCATCAAAAATTAATAACGCACCAGAGTTAGTGCACTCTTCGCGCACAGCTTCCAAAAAACCTTTAATTGGTGGGATGCAGCTCATGTTGCCTGCAACTGGCTCTATGATCACGCATGCTATTTCAGAGCCAATTTGAGCAAAGGTATTTTTGATATCATCAATGTTATTGTAGGTGAGCGTTATGGTTAAATCTGCTAATACAGATGGAACCCCTGGAGAGCTAGGCACCCCCATGGTTAGGGCTCCCGATCCGGCTTTAACCAAAAGAGAATCAGAGTGTCCGTGGTAGCAGCCTTCAAACTTGATAATTTTATCGCGACCGGTAAAGCCTCTGGCTAGGCGAATAGCGCTCATAGTAGCCTCAGTGCCAGAATTAACCATACGAACCATGTCCATTCCTGGCACAAGAGTACAAAGTTTTTCTGCTAATTTTGTTTCTAGCTCGGTAGGCGCACCAAAAGTGATACCTTTGTCCATTTGTGTTTTTACTGCCGAAATAACCTTAGGATGGCCGTGCCCTAAAATCATTGGCCCCCAGGATTGAATAAAATCTATATAACGCTTGCCGTCAGCATCAAATAGATATGCCTTGTCAGCCTTTTCAAAAAATATGGGAGAACCGCCAACAGCCTTAAAGGCTCTTACGGGAGAATTAACGCCACCCGGTATATGTTCTTGCGCAGCTTTGAATAGTTGTTGAGATCGTTGCATGGATTGGGTTGCCTAATGGCTTTAGAGTAAAATATTTAGTGCTTATTATCCTTGATTATGACTCTGTGTGCCAAGCAATAAAAGAGAGATATTGAAACAAAGCCCTCTATTTTTTGAGAATCAGGGCACTATGAAAAAGGCTTTACTGCGACCAAAATAATAACACTCACCAGTATGATCACTGGAGCCTCATTGAACCATCTATAAAAAATATGACTATGGACATTATTGTCATCTCGGAATTGACTCATTAGCTTCTGACAGATGTAGTGATATGTAACTAATAAAATAACTAGGAAAAGTTTGATCTGAAACCAGAGGGCTCCTTTATAGTAGTCAGGAGAAATGCAAAAAAGAGCTATCCCCATAAAAATGGTGATCACCATGGATGGGTTTGCAATGCCCCTGTATAGTTTCCGTTCCATAGTTTTAAATCGTTCATTGCTTATATAATCATCAGACATGGAATGATAAACAAACAATCTTGGCAGGTAAAACAGTGCAGCAAACCAACAAACCATTGCGATAATGTGTATTGCGGTTATCCAGTCATGACTTGCTATGAGAAATTCTTTTATCCAGTCCATTCGCTCAGCACCTATATTCTGTGAGACTACGTTTAATCTTAGATTGTTTGGGTTATTATAAACA
>JBLIIR010000057.1:0-6784 GCA_047635255.1 Porticoccus sp.
TAACTCTCTTTCCTCTCAAATAAATCTGCCATATATCGAGGCAACTCAGGATCATTAGAGAATCCCGCTTTACGTATCGATTCAGGAAATTTTGCAGGATGGGCTGTAGAAAGACAGACTACGGGAATATCTTGTCGATAAAGTGTTTTACGTGCCGCTTCAACACCAATAGCGGTATGGGGGTCCAAAAGGTACCCAGTGGCTTCCCAGAAGCGAGTCATCACCTGAGTCATGGCTTCATCATCCAGCCGATAGCTCGTAAATACTGCTCGAGCCTTGGTTAATGCCAGATCGCTTAAGATTAATTTTCCCGTTGTTTTGAAATTCAACATTAAGTTGTTGATAGCCTCACCATCTTGATCATAAAGATCAAATAGCATTCGTTCAAAGTTACTGGACACCATGATATCCATAGATGGTGAAAGGCTTTGCACTAAAGTCTCAAGGCTATGGTCATTATTACTAATACATCGGTGCAAAATATCATTAGCATTTGTAGCAATAACCAGTCGATCTATCGGTAGGCCCATTTTTTTTGCCAAATAACCTGCAAAGATATCTCCAAAATTTCCAGTAGGAACTGAAAATGATACAGCGCGGTGAGGAGCATCTAATGTCAAACCTGCATAAAAATAATACACAATCTGAGCCATAATCCTTACCCAGTTAATCGAATTAACTGCTACAAGTTGACGATCAGGCGGTAGAAATGATTGATCCCCGAAGCTACTCTTTACCATATTTTGACAATCGTCAAAGTTTCCCTCTAGGGCTAGATTGAAAACATTGTTCTGAAGAACTGTCGTCATTTGTCTGCGCTGTACTTCAGAAACTCTATTGTGAGGATGCAGAATAAAGATATCTACATTATCACTATGGCGACATCCTTCAATTGCTGCTGAGCCAGTATCGCCAGAAGTGGCGCCCATAATAACTACACGTTGATCCTTTTTTTTCAAAACATAATCCAGCAGATTGCCGAGAAATTGCAAAGCAAAGTCTTTAAACGCTAGAGTGGGACCATGGAATAACTCAAGAATAAACTCGTTATGGGCGGTCTGTACGAGAGGGGCGATAGCATCGTGACGAAAAGTACTATAAGTTTTTTGAATCAACTCTCTTAAGTCATCGTCTGGGACTTCTCCATCCACAAACGGTGACATCACCTTGAAGGCCAGCTCCTGATAAGACAAAGAAGCCCACGAAGCGATTTCTTCTTTAGAGAATTGAGGGATTTTTTCTGGCACATACAAACCCCCGTCACTCGCAAGGCCTGCCAACATTGCACCCTCGAATGATAATGCGGGAGATTGTCCACGCGTACTGATATATTTCAAAATCACCACCTACCTGACTGGCATTCGCTTGCTATCTTTAATTTCGCTACTTACCGAGATGCTTTGCAACTGTTCAGATTAATGACTCAACCCTTATCCTGACGACATCCCCCGCTATCACATCTAGAGCCTGAATTGTTTCCACAGCCTTATCTAGATATTTCTCCAGAGTGCTGTTGGTCAGAAGAATCAATTGAGCATGATCCTTGCCTGCTGTAGGCTCTTTTTGAATCACAGCCTCAATACTTATATTTTCTTCACTCAAAGCCCTGGTGATTTGAGTCAGTACCCCCGGAACATCTAGAGCAGTAATCCTCATATAACTAGCAGTTTCTATCTCACTGATGGGCAGCACATTGATGTCCCTCAACTGATCCGACTGAAAGCCATAATGCGGGGTACGCTGCTCTGGTCCAGCCCCCAATGTTCGAGCAATATCACAAATATCAGCAATTACTGCAGAAGCAGTTGCCTCGGCACCGGCTCCAGAGCCATAGTACATACTAGGCCCAGCTGCATCACCTTTGACTAATACTGCATTCATAACTCCATCTACATTGGCTATTAAACGCTTCTCAGGTATTAATGCTGGATGGACACGTAATTCGATTGCGTCGTTTCTTTTTCTGGCAACGCCTAGGTGTTTAATTCGATATCCAAGCTGCTCGGCATACACGACATCCTGAGGATCAATTTTGGCAATCCCTTCAGTAAAAATCTTATCAAACTGTAAAGGACACCCAAATGCTAAGGAAGCTAAAATAGCTAGTTTATGTGCTGCGTCAATACCCTCGACATCAAAGGTAGGGTCAGCTTCAGCATAACCAAGTTTTTGAGCTTCTTGCAAAACATCCATAAACTCACGATTCTTATCTCTAATTTCAGTCAAAATGAAATTAGAGGTTCCATTAATTATTCCTGCAATCCATTCAACATCATTAGCAATCAATCCCTCTCTAATAGCCTTCACGATCGGAATACCTCCAGCTACTGCGGCTTCAAATGCAACGGTAACGCCTTTCTCTACAGCGGCGGCAAAAATTTCATTGCCAGACTCAGCGATTAAAGCCTTGTTGGCAGTAACAACATGCTTCCCATTAGCAATAGCTCTTAGCACCAAATCCTTGGCAACTGTAGTTCCACCAATAAGCTCCACTAAAATATCAACATCAGGGTTGTCTGCCACAGAGAATATATCTCGAGAGATATTTATTCCTGTTAAATCACAATCCGCGCTATCACGTCTGGCTCCAACCTGGCACACAATAATCTCACGACCCACTCGAGCGCTAATCTCTTTGAAATTTCGACTTAGCACATTGATTGTGCCGCTTCCTACAGTACCTAAACCACAAATACCGATATTTACAGAATTCAATGTATTCGCCCTGATTTTAAAGTTAATTTTTACGCCTAAAATAAAAAATAATTATCACAAGCATAGATTCAATATAACGCTTTAACTTCTATATGAAAAATTAAGGGCTTGCACCCAGCAAGAGGTTCGCAACCATAATAGTCGGCAATGTAACTGTCAATGATAGTGGCAAAGTTTAAGCACTAACCACTGAACTGCTAACCCCTTGAATTATTCACTCTCAATGACTGCCAATAGCTCTTTAGCCGAACGATAGCCCATCAATAGTGTTCCATCCTCCAAAATCATCGCAGGTGTACCTGTAATACCTATTTCTTGACCGAGACCATATTGATCAGCAATAGGGTTGTCGTTGCAAATGTTCTCGGGGATAGCTTCACGATTCTTTAAAGCCGACAATGCTTGTTTTTTATCACTAGCGCACCAGGCAGAAGTTATTTTCTTATATGACTCAGAACCAATGCCCGCTCTCGGGAAGCCCAGATACCTCACCTCTACGCCGCGTACAGAAAGGGCAGGCAGGGTTTCATTGTGAAATTTTCGACAAAAATGGCAATCTACATCAGTAAAAACATAAATAATTTCTTCAGTCTTGTCCGTTGATGAGGGAAATGCAATCACGTCATCTGGGGCAATAGCCCCCATTTTATTTTTACGCATCTCTGTAATATGACGGGCCACAACAGGCACGAATTCGCCGGGTTTCGCATGATACATATCTCCCGCTATTGCATACTCTCCTGTTTCTCCAACATAAAGAAACTGTGTAGCATTAACTCTAATCAGGTAAAGGCCTTGAATTTTTGTCTTTTCTATATTTCCGAAGTTTAAATCTGGGCGAGAGACCTTAAGTGTGTCTGTGATTTTCTTAGCAACCTCCACAGAAACACCTTCGGCAGCTGCTGATATAGCGACACATAGTAGAAGACATGCCACCAAAATATAAGATCTTATTGTTAATAAATTCATATTTTCCTTCATCATAAATATTTATTTTTATGTGCAGTCTAGCCCCTAGGGTGATGCTTGGCATGCAATGCTTTCATACGACTATTAGCTACATGAGTATAAATTTGAGTAGTCGAAAGATCACTATGCCCCAGCAATAATTGAACCACTCTGAGGTCAGCGCCATGGTTTAATAAATGAGTTGCAAAAGCATGGCGGAGTGTATGCGGTGAAACGGGCTTCTCTATTCCTGCATCTTTAGCATGCCGCTTCAATCGATGCCAAAACGTTTGTCGTGTCATCTGTTGGGCTCTAGCGCTAACAAATAGAACATCACTTTGAACGTGATTTAACAACATGGGTCTTGAACACTTGAGATACTTGTCCAACCAGCTCATTGCTTCTTCCCCTAAAGGCACAAGTCTCTCTTTGGCGCCTTTACCAAACACCCTGACAACTCCTTGACGTAAGTTTATCTCATGCAGTCTTAAGCTTATCAGTTCTGTTACCCTCAACCCAGAAGCATAAAGAACTTCTAGCATAGTTCTGTCGCGTAACCCCAAAATATCTTTAACATTTGGAGTGGCTAGCAATATCTCAATATCATCTTCAGACAAGCCCTTAGGAAGCGGACGCCCTAATTTTGGATTATCCACTAACGCTGTAGGGTCTATTTGTATCTTTTTTTCTCGTAAGAAGTGACGATAAAATCCGCGCAAACATGACAATTGCCTTGCTGTAGTTCTTGCAGATAAGCCTTGCTCAAAACGATGAGACAGAAATATTTGTAAGTTTTGGCGCACAACTGCTAGCAGCTTGATGCCTTGGGGATCTAGCCATTTAGCAAAACTCCTCAAATCACGACCATAAGATTCCAGACTATTTCGACTTAACCCTTTTTCCATCCATATAGAATCAAGGTAGTCATCAATAAGAAGCTGATTGGCACTACTAGTAGTAGTAGCAGTCATATAGTAGTAGCAGTCATATTTTATTTAGTAGCAGCAGTCATATTTTATTCTAAATACCCAAAACTTCAGCGCTAAGTATAATAGTGCATATTACAACCTATAGTGCCCAAGAGGCTACTCCGTCAATTTATATCTCAATAATTTTATTCAACAAAAAAGGTGCTAACAAATAGCACCCTTCTTTTTGAGCTAGCCTTACTCATCAGAGCTAAGTTACATTTAGCCTAATTTTTCTTTAATGCGTGCCTTACGGCCGGACAGTTCACGTAGATAATATAACTTAGCTTGTCGCACATCTCCACGACGAGAGACAGCTATACTTTCAACCTGCGGACTATAGGTCTGAAAGGTACGCTCCACGCCAATACCATTGGATATCTTACGCACAGTAAAGGCAGAATTGAGGGCACGATTGCGTTTAGCAATCACAACACCTTCAAAGGCCTGAAGGCGCTCACGCGTACCTTCTATAACCTTCACCTGCACTACAACGGTATCGCCAGGTGAAAATTGTGGGAGCTCCTTGCCCATCTGCTCCGCTTCGATTGCTGCTATAATTGAATTTTTACCGCTCATGGTTTGCTCCTCAGCTTTTATAATTTGGCGCTATTCGCCTTTTTTTGAGTAGCGTCGAACAGAGAGGAAAGCAACCTACTTGCTTTCGTCAGTCGACTCTTCTGAAATACTATGTTTAGCTAGGCTATCAAGTATTTTTTGTTGCTTTTCGTTAAGCCTCATACCTTCTAATAAGTCTGGTCGCCTCTCCCAAGTTCTTTTTAGTGACTCTCTTAGTCGCCATTGCTTAATATCTTTATGGTTTCCTGACAATAATACATCCGGAACTTTCAAATTTTCGTAACATTCAGGTCTCGTATAGTGAGGATGGTCCAGTAAACCCTCTGAGAATGAATCTTGCTGTGCGGACTCTTCGTGACCTAGAGCTCCAGGAAGCTGACGCACTATTGTGTCTATTATTACCATAGCAGCCAACTCTCCACCGCTAAGAACATAGTCACCAATAGACCACTCTTCATCAACTTCTAGTTCAATCAACCTCTCGTCTACACCTTCGTATCGCCCAGCGATTAATATAAGATTCTGATCGACAACCAATGACTTTACGCCCTCTTGGTCTAATACTCTTCCTTGGGGAGATAAGTAAACAACCTTAGCTTCATCTCCTATCCACTCTCGTGCTTCTCTGATTGATTGACGCAATGGCTCAATAAGCAACACCATCCCGGGACCGCCGCCATATGGCCTATGGTCTACCGTCTGATGGCGATCAACAGTATAAGCTCTAGGGTTAAACATCCCAACATCAACAAGACCAAGCTTAACGGCGCGGCCACTTACACCATAACTAAGTACTGCATCAAACATTTCCGGAAATAGCGTGACCAAAGCTATCCTCATTGCCGCGCTCCCGTAGCTTATCTGATGATTCCGTCGCTCTACTTAGTTTAGTACTTTTAAAATTCAGCGTCCCAATCCACTTCAATCTTTTTAGAAAAAAGATTTACAGTCAAAACAATCTGCTTTGTGTAAGGGATCAACCTCTCTTTAAAGTCCAAGCTATCGATATCACCTTTTACTTCAAGCACATCATTTGCACCGGTTTCCATTAGACCGGTCACAACACCCAGATCAATTCCGCCTTGAGTTGAGATGACTCTCAGCCCTTCAAGCTGATGCCAATAATACTCATTTGAATCTAATTCCGGAAACTCTGATCGCTCTACTGCAATATTTCTTTGACATAGCTCCTGTTGAGCAATATCTCTATCATCAAAATCTAATATTTGAACAATCAAATTTTGACTTGCCACCTTGTACTGCGCGACTTGAATCTTTTTCCAACCTTGGTCTGTTTGTAGCCACCAAGGTTTATAATTAAAAATATTTTCTCGTTCATCAGTATATGGATGAATTTTTACCCATCCCTTAACACCATGAACAGTAGTGATTCGTCCCACTACCATAAGATCTGATGGACTCGGGGAGCCAGAAACAGTAGGATTCAGGCTCACTTCAGTCAGAAAATATTATTAGCATTAGGCTACAGCAGACTCTTTTATCAAGCGGGAAACGCGATCACTCATACCTGCGCCCAGCCCAACCCAGTGCTGTACTCGATCAACGTCCACACG
>JBLIIR010000058.1:0-6416 GCA_047635255.1 Porticoccus sp.
CGCTGCTTCCGGCAATGATCAGCTTGTTGCCGGTGAACATAAAAATGACTAAAGAGACAGAATGGACACAAAGAGTGATGGGCTCGTTAGCTGATTTTGTGATATCAAATTTCCGAAAAATATTGGCTGTCTCAAGTTTAGTGGTACTGGTTTTTTCTGGGTTCATACCGACGATTTCATTCAATGATCAATGGGTGGAGTATTTTGATACAAGTATCGAGTTTCGTAGAGAGTCAGACCAGGCGCTTAAGAACTTTGGTTTGTATCCTATTGAGTTCTCTGTTTCTGCACTAAATTCTGGGGGTGTTAGTGAGCCCGAGTATCTAAATTATCTTGAAGAGTTTACTGATTTTCTGAGCATGCAGCCTGAAGTTCTTCACGTCTACTCTATCACTGATGTCATGAAGCGTTTAAACAAAAATATGCATGGTGATGATGAGAGCTTTTATCGCATACCCGATAGTCGTGAGCTGTCTGCTCAGTACCTATTGTTGTATGAGCTATCTTTGCCTTATGGACTTGATTTAAATGATCGTATAAATGTTGATAAGTCTGCAACTCGAGTCACAGCTATGCTACAAAAAGCTAGTACTAGCGAGACAAAAAATTTCTTAGACAATTCTCGTAAATGGATGGCTCAAAATTGGCCAGAATATATGCAGTCTCAACCTACTAGCGCGCAAGTTATGTTTACCTATATTACAGAGCGTAATATACATAACATGATATTTGGGACTGGCGTCGCAATTCTAGCCATAGCCTTGATTATGATGATTGCACTGAGGAGTTTGCGACTAGGATTATTGAGCATGATACCTAATACTTTGCCGTTACTGATGACCTTTGGTGCTTGGGCGTTACTTTTTGGGGAAGTGGGGTTCTCTGTTGCTACCGTCGCCTCTATTTCTTTGGGAATTATTGTTGATGACACTGTGCACTTCCTATCTAAATATGTTCGCGCTAAGAATGAAAAGGGCCTCTCTGCAGAAGAGTCTATTCGTTATGCATTTTCTAGTGTTGGCATGGCCATTGTTGTTAATACGATCATTTTGATAAGCGGCTTTCTTGTTTTGATTACTTCAGCCTTTAAGATGAATGTTGATCTGGGGTTAATGACAATTTTTTCAATATTGTTCGCTCTGTTGCTTGATTTTCTATTGCTGCCAGCTCTCCTTTTAGTTGTTGATAGAAAAAAAGCGGCTGACTCATAGTCAAATTATATTTGTATTGGGCGATGTCAGTACTGACACAAATCATTGGGGGTACTAAAAGTGAATTTAATAAAAAAATATATTGTAGACATCAGGTCGATAGTTTTTATGAGTGCCCTTCTGGGGATACAGCTAGATATAGATGCCGTTCTAGCAGAAAGCCTCGAGGAAAAAGGCTTCAATCTTGCCGCAAGATCTGATAGGTCTGATCGAGGTTTTGGTGATAGCGAGACCGAGATGACCATGATTTTGCGTAATGCCGCAGGTAAGTCAGCATCTAGAACTTTGCGATTCACAACACTTGAGGTGCCCGATGAGTCTATTGGGGACAAAAGCTTAATATTGTTTTCAACCCCAAGAGATATAGAGGGTACCGCACTGCTTTCTCACGCCAAAATGCTGGAACCAGACAATCAGTGGCTTTATCTTCCGGCCCTAAAAAGAGTGAAGAGAATCTCTTCAAAGAATAAGTCTGGTCCATTTGTCGGTTCTGAGTTCGCATTTGAAGATTTTACTGCTAGTGAGCTAAATAAATTTAAATATAGCTATCTAAAACAAGAGGCATGTGAAAATCTAACATGTGATGTGATTGAGCGCACTCCTCTCTATGAGAATTCTGGATATACCAAGCAAATAGCATGGGTTGATAGCACTGACTACCAGCTTCGAAAAATAGAATTTTATGACCGCAAAGGGAGCCTGTTAAAAGAGCTTATTTTTGAAGATTATCGTATATATGAAGAAAAATATTGGCGACCTCATCGCTTGATAATGCAAAATTTGCAGACAAAAAAAAGTAGCGACTTAGTCTATGGCGAGTATAAATTTAAAGTTGGCTTGACTGATATTGATTTTGTTAAAGGTCGACTCCCTGGACTGAGGTAGATCGCTTGAAAGATTCTTCTAGCCTGCTATTAAAATTTTTGGTGCTCGGTCTTGTCGGACTCTTTGCTTTGCTAGGCACAGATAATACCATTGCTGACAATCAAGAGTTAGATATTAGAGGTAACGTTGCTTTTCAGCTTCGAGGCTTTACTCAAGATGCACTATGGGCAGATCAAAATTCTAGCGATATTGAATCTTCAATTTCTGGTGAATGGGAGGTGCGCTGGCGTAGTGAAGATGATAACCAGCGCGTATCCTTCATACCCTTTGCTCGATGGGATGAAAATGATGAAAAACGCTCTCATTTCGACTTAAAAGAAGCTTATTGGGCCTATAAAAGCGGAGAGATAGAACTTCTTTTTGGGGTCAATAGAATTTTTTGGGGTGTTACTGAATCTGTGCACCTTGTGGATGTTATCAATCAAACAGACTTAGTCGAAGATATTGACCAGGAAGATAAGCTTGGGCAGCCAATGATCAGCTTGGCACTTCAAAAAGACTGGGGGCTGCTCAGCTTTTATTTACTGCCTTATTTTCGTGAGCGATCTTTTCCTGGGGTAAATGGTCGTTTACGAGCTGCATCTCCTGTCGATGCTGATAGTGCTAAATATGAATCAGGAAGCAAGAGAAAACATCTTGATTTTGCTTTGCGATATAGCCATTACTTCGGTGATATAGATTTGGGATTGCATTACTTTAATGGAACAAACCGAGATCCTAGGCTAGGGGAGGGCGCCAATAACTCAAACGTGATACTCAGCTATGATCAAATGGAGCAGATTGGGCTTGATCTTCAGTATACCAGGGGTTCTTGGCTCTGGAAGCTGGAGTCTTTTGTTCGAGATGGCTATGATGAATCAATTTTTGCTAGCGTAACAGGATTTGAGTATACCTTTTATCAGGTTTTTGAAGGTGCAGGTGATGTTGGGGTGCTTTTAGAGTATCAACATGACAATCGCTCTTCTTACGAAACAGTTACCAATGCTGACAATGATTTTTTTATAGGTGCTAGGTGGATGCTAAATAATATGCAAGATGGATCAGTTTTGGCTGGAGTCGTCGTTGACAAGAGAACGTCAGAAACTTTTTATAGTGTTGAGGCAGAGAGTCGTCTTAAAGAAGACGTTGTGTTAGAACTACAGATAAGACTAATAGCGCATTCGGAGTTAGATGAGCCATCTTACCCATATAGCAGAGACGACTATATTCAATTACAGATTAACCGATTCTTTTAAAGAGTCATTCTTTAGGACACAAGAAGCCGAGATAATAGTGAAAAAAATTGCAATATTTTTTGGAAGTGATGACGGAAACACTGAATCTACAGCCTATCGTATTGCACGAAGGCTCGGAGAAGAAGTGGTTGATGTCTATGACATTGGGGAAGCTACACAGCTAAACTTCCTTGATTACGACAAGTTAATTCTTGGCATTCCTACTTGGGATTTCGGTCAGATTCAATCAGACTGGGAAGAGTTCTGGGATGACATAGAGGCCGTAGATTTTTCTGGCAAGACTGTGGCATTTGTTGGTCTCGGTGATCAGTTTGGTTACGCTGATTTTTTCTTGGATGCCATGGGTTTACTTTATGAGGTGGTTAGCAAAACAGCAGCTCATATAGTGGGTTATTGGCCCATAGATGGCTATGATTACTCTGCTTCAAAAGCAGAAATCAAGCTAAAGGGTCACGCTAGAAGCTTTTTTGTGGGATTGGCGCTTGATGAAGATCAGCAGCCGGAACTGTCTTCTGACCGACTTAACCGATGGTGCTTGCAAATACATGCTGAGTTTAATCTCCACTCAAATTTTGCTGAGATCAATGACTAGTTATTGATCTCTTGTTCTCAGATTTCGGCGATGAATATCGCCCTCATGGGAGCTGGATGTCCCTCTATTGTTAGCTTAGGGCTATCTGGGTCTAAAAAATTTATTAGAGATTCAAACTGCATCCAGTCTGACGACTTCTGTTCTTGGATGCTTGTGGTAGAAACATCCACCATCCGGGCGTTCTTGAACTGACACTGCTTCATCCAGGATAACATTGTCTTTTCACTGGGCAGCGACCAAACGTTAGACATCTTGGCATAACGACCTTTGGGGACCAATACATCGCCAGCCTCGCCGTCTATTATTAGAGTTTCAATCACAACCTGGCCTCCAGGTCGAAGTAGATTTTGCAATTCACCTAGATGGTCAATGGGAGATCGGCGGTGGTACAGCACCCCCATAGAAAAGACTGTATCAAAGCATTTTAGTGTGGAGGGCATGTGTTCAATGCCAACTGGCAGCACATCAACAGGGAGTCCTGTAGCAGGTTTATTTTGATTCATAGCTTGATTGATAAAATGCTTGATGGCGTAAAATTGGTAAACAAACTTGACGGACGGATCAATACCTATGACTCTTTTGGCGCCTTCACCCTGCATTCTCAAACAGTGATAGCCATTTCCGCATCCCACATCTAGTACCAGGCGACCTGCAAGTGGAGAAATGTGAGGCAGTACTCGATTCCATTTCCAATCTGAGCGCCATTCCGTATCGATATCCAGACCGCACAGATAAAAAGGTCCTTTCCGCCATGGGTGAAGGCCCATGAGTTGCGTTCTGAGGTGGGTAAGCGTTTCGTCATTACAGTCATTAGGGTCCCCTATTAGCACGCCATTTTTTAAATCCACCGTAGAGGGAGTAATCTGAGGAAGGTTTTTGATAGCTAGCTCCCAGGCCGGGATATCACCCCAGCGGCCTGTTGACATAGTTTTTTCAATTTGCTCAGGGAGTATTTTTGCCCAAGAAGATAAAGGCCCCTTAGAAATTGCATCAATGAAGCTTGAAAAATTGATGATTGATTGTTTGGGGAGATCCATAGTTTTAATTATTGCGAGCAGTCTGCAAATGTTTCTTGAGCAGTGCACAAATATCTTCAGGAATAGGGCAGCTGCATTCTTGAGTATAATTGAACCAGACTAGAACAGCCTCTCCTTTGGCGACCAAGGAGTTATCTTGCCAGGCCTCATGAGTGACCGTGAAAGACTTGTGACCTATTTTTGTAATATAGGTATTAATGGAAACCGTGCTCCCGTATTGGGTCTGGCGGATGAAGTCTACGTCAATGCGAGCAACCACCATGGGCCAGTCATTATGAGCTAGCGTTGGATGGACCAGTTTAAATATGTCTTGTCGAGCGACCTCAAACCACACCGGAAATACCGTGTTATTGATGTGGCCTAAAATATCTGTTTCCGAAAAACGAGGTTCTAGTGTTGTTTGAAACATACATGGCTTCCTAAAGAGTCATTAATGAAAGGTTTAATGTATCTGCGACACCAGAGTTCTCGTTGCTGCCAATTACCGCGATGCTGGCACTTTCTTTTTTGAGGTACCTGTCTGCAACTCTCTGCAAATCCTCTAAGGTTACTTCTCGGACTTGGTTTCTGAACAGCTCTAGGGCTTCTCGGTTTCTACCATAAAGCTCGGCATGAAAGGCATGTTTAATTTCCCCAGCAGGAGAGGATGGTTTATCAATAGAGCTAATGACCCCCAGAATTGATTCTTCTACTTGGATCCGTTCATGTTTTTCATTTTGCAACCAATCCAAAGACAGATCAAAGTCATCCAATGTGGCTGCTAGGCGAGGATCCCTGTAAGAAAAGAATTTAAAAGTTGCGGTAGTATTGTCTTGTGTGGCTCCACCACCATAAGCCCCGCCTTGCTCTCGAATCGTTCTATGTAAATATCCGTTGCGAAGAAACTCACCTAATACTTGAAGTGCGGCGGCATCTGGATGGGCTACAGAAACAGTTGAATAAGATTTGGCACAGAAATTAACTTGTGTGTTTAGTTTCCAAAATTCTGAGACACGGCAAGTCGTATGAGTAGGGCTAAAGGCCTCGAAGCCCAATTTTTTTAATTCCGCAAAACAGGGATTGCTTTCTAGACCCGTATAGTCAAGCTTGTCAGTCTCTCCTATCAATAAATATTTTCGTGGAGCAGTCAATACCAGTCTGTGCAACTCAGTTAGTTGTTCTCCAAGCTCAAGTAAGTTCTGGTTGTTTTTTAAAGAAGCATCTAGTTGCTTGATATGTCGAATTGATTCCAGGCCTCCCCATTGGTGGGCTAGTTTTGCTCCTGGCGTTGCTCCGCGTGAAGCTGCAGTCATAGCTAACCGATGACCAACACCAGTAATACTCGATTCTTGTCGTGCCTGAGTTTGCGCAATTAACTCTTGGATTCGGGGTAATTCATCAAATCTTGGCTCCTCTATCGTTGCTTGCATCAAGTCCGTCAACTTTGATTGATTTTTTGCTAGACCTTTAGTTGAGA
>JBLIIR010000059.1:0-6236 GCA_047635255.1 Porticoccus sp.
GCTATTTCTTCCAAGACTATGGCGACAACTTCTGATATTTGTGTAAATAAAATTTTATTTTCAAGGAAAGCCCCCACCGCCACCTCATTGGATGCATTCAGCGCAATAGGCGCACTGCCTCCCTTGTGGGCGGCCTGTATAGCTAAAGCCAAACAAGGGAAGCGCGACAAATCTGGTGCCTCAAAATCTAAGCGTGCCGCATTAATGATATCCAGACTACTCACTCCAGAGGAAATTCTTTCAGGCCACGCCATGGCATGTGCAATTGGAGTCCTCATATCAGGATTCCCTAATTGAGCTAAAATAGAGCCATCTAGATACTCTACCATTGAATGAACAATACTCTGAGGATGGATGACAACCTCTATCTCACTAGGAGAGACACCGAAAAGCCAGCAAGCTTCGATCAGCTCAAGCCCCTTATTCATCATGGTTGCAGAGTCTACTGATATTTTTCTGCCCATCGCCCAGTTAGGATGAGAGCAAGCCTGGTCTGGTGTCATTGTTCGCAGGCTATCCAAATCAACCGACCTGAAGGGGCCGCCTGATGCGGTTAGTAATATTTTACGAACGCCGCATCTTTGGGTATCTGTATAATCAGACGGAAGACATTGAAATATCGCGTTATGTTCACTGTCAATCGGTAGCAACATGCCGCCGCCTTGACGCACTGCATCTATTAGGAGGGAGCCCGCCATAACCAAAGATTCTTTATTTGCTAATAAAATCTTTTTTCCCGCATTTGCCGCTTCCAATATTGGTAATAGCCCAACAGCACCGACTATGGCTGCCACTACTGTATCGACTGAGGGGTCTTTAGACACAAGACATAAACCATCAACTCCAGATAAAACCTTTGTGTTTGGAGAGGATATTTTAAGTAATGTCTTTAAGGTATCTACTTTTGATGGGTCAGAAACTACAGCGAAAATAGGCTTGAATTTTTCACACTGAGCAGCCAGATCACCAACTCTCGTATGGCAACTTAGAGCAAAAATATTAAATCGACTCGGGTGCTGAGAAACGATATCTAGAGTATTAACACCGATAGACCCTGTTGATCCCAGAACTGTTAATCTCTGCATAAATTACCACAACTGGCCTTCATAACTGAAAGCTACTATAAATAAAAATTAAGGTAAAAACAGGCAGCGCAGCAGTAAGACTGTCCAGGCGGTCTAAAACACCGCCGTGACCTGGTAAGATATTTCCGCTATCTTTCACTCCTCGATGGCGTTTCATCATACTTTCCAGTAAATCCCCAACCACAGCAGCCAAAACTGTGGCCATTACGGTAAAAAATAACATTAGCCATTCCGTCAAATTTAACTTTAAAAAAATCCCAAGAAAGAAAATTAAACAGAGATTCGCAATTATCGCCCCCAAGAAGCCTTCCCAGGTTTTATTGGGGCTTACATTTGGAGAAAGCTTATTTTTTCCAAATCTGGAGCCAGAAAAATAGGCTCCAATATCAGCAGACGCAACGATTAAAACAACAACAACAACTAGCCATTTTCCATTATCTAAAGAAGTTAAAATTACTATTGCCAACCAAGTTGGAATCAAAACAAACAGTCCCATTATCCCTCTCACGCAACGACTGCCCCAAAGCACAGCGCTACTTGGATACCCCTGGATCCATAACAGAGCTATCGCCCACCACGGAACAACCCAAGTCATTAAGACTTTAGCAGCATCCAAATGAATTGGTGTTGTTTTGGCTAGACCTAAAATGTAGCCTAATAGCATCAAGATGCTTGATACAAAAAAAGCATAAAGCAGCCTTGAAGGAGGAGTGAGAAGACCAGATAATTTTGCCCACTCCCAGGCTGCATAAACAATTATAGCTGCTGAGAAAACAGAGAATGCGTAGGGCTCGAGAAAAAATAATGCAGCACTAAAAATTATAGCTACAAATATGGCTGTTACAATTCTTTTTTTAGGCACATCTACTTCCTGTTAATTTCCGCATCAGACAATACTTTTTCTCGCTTACCAAAACGTCTCTGTCGTTGATGGTAATCAAGCATTGCAGCATCGAAAGCTGCGCCATCAAAAGATGGCCAGTGACAGTCCGTAAAATAAAGTTCGGTATAAGCCATGTGCCACAACAAAAAATTGCTAATTCGCCGCTCTCCCCCGGTGCGAATGCAGATATCAGGAGGAGGCAGATCGGATAGACACATGTTTTCGTTCATGGTGTCCTCAGTTATCTCATCTGGATGCAGCTGGCCAGACTCAACGTGTTGTGCGATTCTTCTTGCAGCCTCTATGATTTCCCATTTTCCTCCGTAATCCAAGGCTAGTATCAAAGTACGCTTACCATTTTCTGTTGCGGCTTCAGCATCCTCAATTAATTTAATTAATTTTGAGCTGAAGTGTTCTCTGCAGCCAATAACCTTTAGCTTCACACCTTTCTCTTTTAAATGTTTCAATTCTTTCTTGAGGTATAAGGCCAACAAGGAAAACAGGGCTTTAACTTCTGTCTTTGGTCTCTTCCAGTTTTCACTACTAAATCCAAAAAGCGTAAGTGTACTGATATTGTATTTTTCGGCAGCATCGAGAACATCGCGAACTCTTTCTACACCCATTTTATGGCCTTCAATTCCACACAAGCCCATCTCACTGGCCCATCGATGGTTGCCATCCATTATGATCGCTACATGGCGCAAAGAATTTACAGGGGCTACGATTTTTATAGATTTTTTCATAAGATGGCCTTGAGCTAAACCTCCATCAAATCAATTTCCTTGGCGGCCAAGACTTCTTCAACTTGTTTAACATATTTGTCAGTTATTTTTTGGATATCATCCTGTACTCTTCGCTCATCATCCTCAGTAATTTCTTTCTCTTTATGTAATTCTTTTGCATCTGAAAGAACATCACGCCGAGTATTACGAATAGATACTCTGGTGCTCTCTGCCTCCGCGCGAGCTTTTTTTATAAAATTCTTCCGAGTTTCCTCTGTTAGTTGCGGCATGGGAATACGGATAAGCTCTCCAGTAGTTGATGGATTTAATCCTAAATCAGATTTATGAATTGCCTTCTCTACCTCTGGTATTAAATTTTTCTCCCACACAGAAATAGACAAAGTGCGAGCATCCAGAACATTAACATTCCCAACTTGGGATAATGGTGTATCGACACCGTAATAAGATACCACTAGGCCATCCAGCAAGCTGGGGTGAGCTCGTCCTGTGCGAATTTTATTAAAAGCGTGAGATAACGAAGTTACACTTTTAATCATACGCTCTTCTGCATCTTGCTTTAAATCATCAAGCATTATGTTTTTCCTTAATCAAAGTTCCCTCGTCCCCACCTACCACGATACTTAAGAGTGCTCCAGGTTTCGACATGCGAAAGACCCTGAGAGGCATGTGATGTTCGCGACACAAACAAATTGCCGTTAAGTCCATTACACCTAATTTTTTCTCTAAAGCTTCATCATAAGTAAGACGGGAATACATTGTAGCATCAGTGTTTAATAGCGGGTCTGAGGAATATACGCCATCAACCTTGGTCGCTTTTAAAACGATCTCTGCGTCAATTTCGATGCCGCGCAAACATGCCGCAGAGTCAGTGGTAAAAAAGGGATTGCCTGTGCCCGCAGAAAAAATTACCACGTCCCCGCTGTCAAGATAACGTGTAGCCTTGCGACGATCATATTGCTCCATAACACCACTCATTGAAATTGCAGACATTACATGCGCAGAAATATTGTTACGATCAAGGGCATCCCTCATGGCCAAACCATTCATCATGGTCGCCAGCATACCCATATGATCGCCAGTAACACGCTCCATTCCAGCAGCACTAAGTGCAGCGCCTCGAAACAAATTCCCTCCTCCAATAACTAAGCCTATCTGAACGCCAATACCAACCAACTGGCCTATCTCGAGAGCCATCCGATCTAGCACTCTTGGATCAATGCCAAAACCTTCATCGCCCATTAGCTCCTCACCACTTAATTTCAGCAGTATTCTCTTGTACTTTTTATCTCCAACAGAAGGCATATCTTTACTCCAAGGTTATTTTTCTTGGCGCTGCTTTTCTTAGTATAAATAAAAACCGAGGCCTAGGCCTCGGTTTTTATTTTACTTCGCTGCACTAATCTGTGCAGCTACTTCTGCAGCAAAATCTACTTCAATCTTTTCAATTCCCTCACCAACTTCAAATCGACAAAAAGAGAGGACCTCTGCGCCCGCATTTTCTAGCAACTTATTTACTGTAATTTCTGGATTCCTGACAAAAGGTTGATTGATGAGGCTGGATTCTGATAAAAACTTATTAATACGACCAGTACTCATTTTTTCAATTATTTCCTCTGACTTACCGCTTTCTTTGGCCTGTGCAATAAAAATCTCTTTCTCTTTCTCTACTACAGAATCAGGCATATCTTCTGGCTTTACTACTTGAGGGTTGACTGCAGCAATGTGCATGGCAACATCTTTAGCAACAGTGGTATTGGTACCCGTTAGTCCTACTAAAACACCTATGCGATTGTTGCTGTGTATGTAAGTCCCAATAACTGGTGCCTCCATTATCTCAATTCGTCGGATACTTATATTTTCACCTATCTTCTGGACTAAACCCTGCCGAGAATCTTCCATACTTTCAATAAATGCGTCAAAATGAAATGGCTTTTCATTAAAAGCTTTGTCAAGACAGGTCTCGACAAACCCTACAAACCCTACATCGCGAGCCGCAAAATCTGTCTCAGTATTGATTTCAATCATCACGCCATAAGTGTTATCTTGAGACAACCTAAGAGCAACAACACCATCAGCAGCTATCCGGCCTGCCTTCTTAGCAGCTTTCATGCCGCTAGATTTACGAAGATCGTCAATTGCTTTGTCGATATCTCCCTTGGACTCTGCCAAAGCTCTTTTACACTCCATCATTCCAAGACCGGTGCGGTCACGAAGATCTTTTATCATAGATGCAGAAAACGCTGCCATTGTCTTACTCCCTGCTTTATTTTAATCATTTGAATTCGAAAAAGGGGGCAGAGCCCCCTTAATATTTATTTGAACAAGCTCAACCCATTACTCTGCAGCTTGTATTTCTGCTTGAACGACTTTTGTTTTTATCGTGGCAGCCTTATCCTTAACTTTAGTGCTGGCTGAATCAGCAGTAATTTCTGCTTTAGCGAGCTTATCTTTAGTCTCTGCAGTTGCCTCTACTTCAATAAATTCATCCTTGGTTACAACAACATTTGCATCAGCTTTTCCTTCTAAGATTGAATCAGCAACAGCAGAGCAAAATAACTTAATTGCACGAATCGCGTCATCGTTTCCAGGAATTACATAATCAATGCCATCAGGATTGCTATTTGTGTCAACAATTCCAATAACAGGAATTCCAAGCTTGTTAGCTTCCTGTATCGCAATACGCTCATAGTCAACATCTACCACAAATAATATATCCGGAAGCCCCCCCATATCCTTAATGCCGCCGATAGAATTATTAAGCTTTTCCATTAATCGAGTTCTCATCAAGGCTTCTTTTTTTGTAAGTCTATCAAAAGTTCCATCTAGGCTCTGGGCTTCAAGGTCACGAAAACGCTTAATAGAGGCACGAATCGTTTTATAATTAGTCAGCATCCCTCCTAACCAACGATGACTCACGAAAGGCATTCCTGCTCTATGAGCCTGTTCAGCTATGGTTTTCTGTGCAGCTCGCTTGGTCCCAACAAACAAAACTTTATTATTGTTAGCACCCATCTTGCGAATCATCTCCAGCACTTCGTTAAAGGCTGGGACGGTATGGTCTAAATTCAAAATATGGATTTTATTGCGAGCTCCAAAAATAAACTTGTCCATTTTTGGATTCCAGTAGCGAGTCTGATGCCCAAAATGGACCCCAGCCTGCAACATATCTTTCATACTTACAGCTGTCATAATTTTTTCCTTAAATTAGGGTTAAACTTACATACATCCCACAAGTCAACCTGCCGCAAAGCAAGCACCCAGACAAGCGTGTCGATATATGCGCGTCATTAGTGTCTATTTTTTACTTGATACTAGTTTCACTTTAGTGTTGGTAATAGCTCCAAAGTGGAGCGCTTTATACCATAATTAAGGCAATTTGTGAAAGAAAAAGAGGGGTAACTAACAAATATTATAGCTATGTATATTTTATAAAAAACATCAATCAAGCCAAGATAAAAGAAAATAATCTTTAAATCTATGATCAGATTGCTTGGAGCATTCCAATTAGGAACTGCAATCCTATAT
>JBLIIR010000060.1:0-6188 GCA_047635255.1 Porticoccus sp.
TTTTACCGGAATATGAGGTCTTGTCAAACATTTCAAGCTGTCCTGGTATATACATAAGAGAGGCATCAACTTAAGATATAAAGCAATATACATTACAGAGGATTACATGGAAATTTTTAAAGATTTTACTTTTGAGGCTGCCCATTTTCTGCCCAATGTTCCTGATGACCATAAATGCAAAAGGCTGCACGGTCACTCATACCATGTGACTATACACATTGAAGGAGAAATAGATCCAACAAATGGTTGGGTAATGGATTTTAGTGAGCTAAAAAAGCATTTCAAACCAATACATGATCAGCTGGATCATCGCTTTTTAAACGACATAAACGGGCTTGAAAACCCCACCAGTGAAAATCTGTCTCGATGGATATGGAAAGAAATGAAGTCAGAATTGCCTGCACTTTGTAAGGTTCAGGTAAGAGAAACTTGTACCTCCGGATGTATATATACGGGTAATTAGTCAGACATCAGGGGAATTAATTTAATATATGATTCAAGGCTGACTGAATCTTTGGGTGTTGAAACTCGAATCCAGTCTCTAAGGCCTTCCTGGGCACAGCTCGTTGCCCTGTCAGCAGAAGCTCTTGGGCCATTTCGCCAAATACAAGAAGCGCAATAACTGAAGGCATATTAAAAAATACAGGTCTTGATAATGCCTTGCCTAGCGCGCGAGTAAAATCTAAATTGGTTACAGGGTTTGGCGAGCAGGAATTTACACCCCCGACTACACCAACATGATCCATGCAATGAAAAATAAGGTCAATTTGATCGTTTATATGAATCCATGGCATCCATTGCTTACCGTCTCCCATCCTTCCACCTAGGCCGGCCTTAAATGGCGGCACCATACGGGAAAGAGCGCCCTCTCCGTTGCCCAAAACTATACCAGTACGAAGATAGCAGACCCGAGACCCTAGCTTATCGAATTTTAAGGCGCTATCCTCCCATTTAGAACACAGATCATGACTATAACCCTCACAGAAAGGAGTCTCTTCATCAAAAACTTTATCCCCGCCATGACCATAATATCCGACCGCGGAACCGCTAATGACAACTTCAGGCACTAAATTCCTATCACTAAAGTATTTAAACAAATTATTGGTGACGTCAACTCGACTATCAATAAATTTCTGCTTAAGGCTCTTCGTCCACCTGCTAGAAACCAGTGACTCGCCAGCTAAATTCAAAATACAGTGGATATTTTGACTTTCTGGTAATTCCTCCAAACTTTCTATGACCTTAACTTCAGGCAAACAGGTTTTAGCATTGCTGGCATTTCTAGACAATGCAATTATGGTGTAACCCTTTCTTACTGCTGATGCGCAAAAATTTCTTCCAATAAAGCCTGTAGCTCCCGTTACCAATATTGTTTTTTTTTCTATCATTGAGTGCACCAAGATAAGTCAGCTAGTAAATTAAAACTTATGTTACATAATAGCATGCTACAAAAAACGTAAAATTTCTTCGGTTTTAGATCTCATTAACTCACCAGTGATAGCCTCAACATTTAGTCTTACAACAGGCTCCGTATTGCTGCTTCTAAGATTAAACCTCCATCCCTCAAAAACCATACTTAACCCATCAAAATGATCTACCTCGACAGCCTTTTTATTATAGAAAATTTCCAAATCGCTTAGCTTTCCGGCTACATCTTTTATTTCACGATTAATCTCACCAGAGCAAGGGTATTGCTCCATTCTTGATTTTACCATTGAAGATAAATTCTTACCTGAAACACTCAGCAGTTCAGCTGCTAGCAACCAAGGAATCATCCCGCTATCGCAATAAAAGAAATCACGAAAATAATGGTGTGCGCTCATTTCGCCACCATAAATCGCATCCTCCTTGCGCATTGTTTGTTTCATAAATGAATGTCCGCATTTGCTTTGCACTGGCGTACCACTAAAATCCTTACATATAGCCTGGGTGTTCCAAAACAAACGAGGATCATGAATAATTTTTTCATTTGGAAGTTTGCGCAAAAAAGCTTCTGCTAACAGACCAACCACATAATATCCTTCGATAAACTCTCCAGATTCATCAAACAAAAAACAACGATCAAAATCACCATCCCAGGCTATACCAAAATCTGCTTTATGCTTCCTTATCGCATTAGTTGTATGGAATCTATTTTCAAGCAAAAGGGGATTTGGTATTCCGTTTGGAAAGGTGTCATCTGGTTCATGATGAATCTTAATAAATTCAAAAGGTAGGTGGGGCTCCAGAGCATCTAAAACTTTTCCAGCGCCGCCATTACCAGAATTTATAACAATTTTTAGTGGCTTTAATTTAGAGTCATCAATATAGGTGAGCAAATGAGCAACATAAGCGACAGAACAGCTTGTTTTCTTATAGGATCCACGAGTATCGCCCTCAGGAGCAAGAAATATGCCTTCTTCGGCTATTTTTTGAATATCCAGCAATCCGGTATCGCTGCCCACAGGTTTAGAGTGTTCCCTGACAAGCTTCAATCCGTTGTAGTCTATTGGGTTATGGCTAGCTGTCACCATAATGCCACCATCTATTCCAAAATAATTTGTAGCAAAATAAATTTCCTCTGTGCCACAAAGTCCGATATCTATAACATGAACCCCTTCGTCTCTCAGGCCATCAGTAAGAGCAGATTTTAAGGTGACGCTTGAGCTTCTAACATCCCCTCCCACAACCACTGTTGCTGGAGACAACCAGCGAGCATAAGCCCTACCAATTCGATAAACTATTTTTGGCGTCAGCTCATCATCTAGTTTTCCCCGAATATCGTATGCTTTAAAGCAATCTATTTTCATAGGTAATCCGAAAAATAATTATCTAGTCATTTTATCTTATTCCAAATAAACGCGCTGCATCCAAAAATACAACCAACGGGACTAAAGCTAAAAAAATATAGCCAGTTTCAATAAGCAGATATTATTAGAAATTGGTCGGGGCGGCCGGATTTGAACCGACGACCACTACACCCCCAGTGTAGTGCGCTACCAGGCTGCGCTACGCCCCGATATTAAACCTAGAATGGGCGCACATAATACAGAACGAGCAATGCAATTCAAGATGCCTTTACTATTTAGACTTTTTTAAATTTAATCTAGCGTCTATTAGGCTAGCTTTTGAGGTCTTGGAGGAGTGATTCAAGTTCGCTAACTGTTTGATCAATAACTTGTCGAGTTTGTGTCGCATCTTCTTTTGCTTCTCCGCCTGCTAATTTCTGGCGAGCCCCATCAATAGTAAAGCCTTGCTGGTAAAGCAGCGAGCGTATTTGACGAATCATTATTACATCTTGACGCTGATAATAGCGTCGATTACCACGCCTCTTAAGAGGATTAAGACTAGGAAATTCTTGCTCCCAGTATCGCAATACGTGGGGCTTAACTTCACAAAGACTACCAGCCTCACCTATAGTGAAATAATTTTTACTAGGTATAGGCGGCAACTGCTCACTGCTAACTGATTCCAACATATCCTTCAACTCGGGATTTTAATTTTTGTCCTGACTTAAATGTGACGACTCGTCTGGCAGAAACAGCAACTGATTCTCCTGTCTTAGGGTTGCGTCCTGGGCGACTTTTTTTATCACGAATATCAAAATTTCCAAAGCCAGACAACTTCACCTCTTTATTTTTTTCTAAAGATGATCTGATTTCCTCAAAAAATAACTCCACCATTTCCTTGGCCTCCCTTTTATTTAAACCAAGCTCATTGAAGAGCATATCTGCAAGGTCAGCTTTAGTTAATGCTGTCATTATTGATCCCTAAGAATTCCTGAAAATTTTACTTCTATAGCTCTTGCAATTGAAGCAACAGATTGATTTATCTCACTATCCTCTAGGGTGCGGGAAGTATCCCTAAAGGTCAAGCCCAAGGCAATACTTTTATTGTCAGCCTTGATACCTTTTCCTTTATAAACATCAAATATTTTTATATCTACGAGTATTTTCCCTGCCTCATCCCTTACGGTCTTACATAAATCTCCCGCTGCAACATCTTCATGGACAATAAATGCCAAATCTCTTCTCACCTCAGGAAATTTGCTCACTCCAACAAACCGAGGTAGCTTATCTTCAAGAATTGACTGCAGATCTATTTCAAATACAAAAATAGCTTGCGTGAGACCTAATATTTTTTGGACCGCAGGATGAACTTGTCCCAACCAGCCAACCAAGCCCCCGTTACGTCTTATCTGTGCGCACTGCCCAGGATGTAGACAAGGATGCTGCCCTTTGATGAATTCGAACTGCTCTGAGGCAGTATGAGGGCTCAATAATGACTGCACATCTCCTTTTAAATCAAAAAAATCTACCAACTCTGCATTAGTGTGCCAGTTTTCTGGCATACGCTGTCCAGTGATGGCGCCAGCTATCATGGACTCTTGCTTTAAGCCGCTATCGCTAGGAGAAAAAATGAGCCCAGTTTCAAATAAACGAATCCTGCTTTGCTGTCGATTCAGGTTATGCCGGATAGCAGGCAACAAACCAGACCATAGCGTTGTTCTCATCACAGACATATCACTAGAAATAGGGTTAACTAAAGAGACCGCTTCAGCGTCAGGTGTAAGTTGACGCTGTATTTCAGGGTCAACAAAGCAATATGTTATTGCCTCGTGGTAACCACGAGCTATTAGTTGATTCCTTAAGCCTGGTAGCTCGCGTCGAGTCTCTAAAAAGCTTGTTATCGGAAGCCGAGCTGAGGGTGTGGCGACTGGTAAGTTCTCATAGCCATAGATTCTAGCCACCTCCTCAATCAGGTCAGCCTCAAGAGAAAGGTCAAAACGCCAACTGGGTGGACTGCAGTGCCAACCAATCCCTGGTATTTCTCTTGCAGTCAGTCCGAGCCTATTAAGTATGTCCTCGACTTGGCTGCCTTCAATGGCCAGACCTAGCTGTTGTTCAAGTCTAGCATGCCTTAAAGTAATTTCAGTTTTTTGAAAAAGATCAGCTTTGTTTTCAACAATGGAAATAGGGCCAGCTCTACCTCCAACAATCTCCAGCAATAGGGCCGTGGCACGCTCAATAGCAACCTCTTGCAACCTTGGGTCCACTCCACGTTCAAACCTGTGTGAAGCGTCTGTATGCTTACCATAAGCTCGAGAACGGCCAGATATAACAATTGGGTTGAAATAAGCACTCTCGAGAAAAATATTACAAGTGTTTGGGTTTACTGCCGTATTGTCACTACCCATAATTCCAGCCATGGCTACAACTTTATCTTTATCGGCAACGACGAGGGTATCGGGAGTTAATACTACCTTGGAGCCATCCAGTAAACTTAGCATCTCTCCCTTTTCAGCCATCCGGACCAAGATCCCTCCATTAAGCTTATCTAAATCAAAAGCATGCATGGGCTGCCCTAGCTCAAGCATGACATAATTTGTAATATCTACGACTGCATCTATACTACGCAGCCCGCTTCGCCTAAGTTTTTCCTGAAGCCATAATGGTGAACTTGCAGTCATATCTACATTTTTTATAACCCTTCCCGCATAGCGTGAGCAGGCCTCACTCTCATCCACCTGGATAGGAAAAGTATCATTAACGCTTGCGCTAACAGACGAAAAACAAGGCTCGGAAAAAGGAACTAAATTTAATACCGCGGCTTCACGAGCAATACCTCGCACACTAAGGCAGTCGCCTCTGTTGGGGGTAAGGTCTATATCAATAATTCTATCATTCAGTTTTAAGTAGTCGCGAAGATTTAGGCCTACAGGGGCATCTAAAGGCAGCTCTAGTAGACCCTTAGATTTATCAGACAGGCCTAACTCATCAGCACCACAAAGCATTCCAAATGACTCAACATCACGAAGTTTAGCCAGTTTTATCTTAACGCTACCGGGAAGCCTAGCGCCAACAATAGCAAAAGGAACTTTTATCCCTTGACGTACATTGGCTGCACCACAAACAACCTGTGTAACAGCTTCCGACTTGATTGAAACTTGGCATATTTTGAGATTGCCAGCACCAGGATGCGGCTCTACCGACAAAACATGGCCAACTAACACATTTTGAAAATCAGGGGCAGCGTCTTCAACAGCATCAACCTCCAATCCAGCCATAGTTAGCTGGGAAATTAACTCTTCTGTATTGACAGGAAGATCAACCCATTCTCGTAACCAAGATTCACTCAATTTCATTGATTTATTGCCTAAAATAATTTATTAAAAAATTTAAATTAAGGGTACTATACGGGCGTAATGG
>JBLIIR010000061.1:0-6087 GCA_047635255.1 Porticoccus sp.
CATACGGATCCTTTAAGTTTCTCGGAAGCATACAAAGATAGCTGGGCTTACAAAGAACTAGCAATGCAGCGTAATTTTGGTCCAGCGCAACACAAATGGGGGAACATACTTGGCTCTATTTACGCATTCATAGATATCAATGTATTTAACGGCAAGCTACCCTGGACTCTTCGAGACCCAAAGACTGATTACTCTAAACTAAACACAGCGAGCAAATCGAAGCCTCTTGACTACAAGAAACCTGACGGTATTATTAGTTTTGATAAGCTGTCATCAGTGTTTCTTTCCAACACCAACCATGAGGGCAATCAACTCAACCACCTAGTACTGAAAGATGAGAATTTACCTATATCTTATAATCTTCCTGTTTTTGACGAGCCTGCACAACGGTACTGTCCAGCAGGGGTTTATGAGGTATTGACCAACAATGACGGATCTAAGAGATTTCAGATTAACTCGCAGAACTGCATTCATTGCAAAACTTGTGATATCAAGGATCCCTCTCAAAACATAAACTGGGTGGCTCCTGAAGGAGGAGGAGGCCCTAATTATCCAAATATGTAAATAATCACCAAGTACGCAGTGAACCAGCACACCCCAGATGCCAATTAACTTGATGTCTTGCCCATAGTAGCCCCAATCTCAATAATAAAGCTTAAAAAACTTTCTCTATCATCAGTATCAAGCTGAAAATTGTCTGCTAGAGATAAATCTATAGCTCCCTGAACCAAGGCAAGATATGAAAAATAATGGTGCGATGGGGGTGCGTCCTGCAGCAAACCTTTTTTAACAAGCAGTAGAATTGCTTCATTGATGGAGACTACATTGGAGTCTCTTAAAGCATAAAATTGAGCCATACTTTTAGTAACTTGG
Organism: Porticoccus sp.; assembly: GCA_047635255.1. Classification (GTDB taxonomy): domain Bacteria; phylum Pseudomonadota; class Gammaproteobacteria; order Pseudomonadales; family Porticoccaceae; genus Porticoccus. The sequence continues at coordinate 874 of JBLIIR010000061.1, forward strand.
GTATCATACTTTAGCTGGTCTTCCAGTTGCTGCGTAAGACGATCCAGCTCTGGGTCAGCCAAGCGCATCTTAAGATAGAGGTGGACAGGAGCAAAAGGATCGCTATCAGTCGCCCTCATGCTCAGCTGCATGCTGGCTGTAATTTTATTCTCGTAATCAAGTAGGATGCGCATTAATATTTCCGCCTTGGAAATAAAATGCTTATAGATTGTTCCTTTGCCAATTCCTGCATGCTTAGCAAGCAAGGAGATTGTAATATTAGCTATACCTTGTTTTTTTGCCAATCGTATAGCGCTATCTATGATAGCTTGCTCTCTCGCAAGAAATCTTTTTTTCTTTTCATGAAATTTATCAATATTGATGTCATCTTTTGGCATTCAAGTATCACTAAGTAATTGCTTAAGAAGCATAATTGCCTATATAGCTTACCGCTAAAGTAAAACCTTCAAGGCGCGATCTATGTTTTTATTTTTTCAATACGAAGGCAGATCTGATTGGTTGTTTCTAACTTTTGCATCATCAGCTAAGAACCACCTCCGCCATTGTACCTTTGGTTCACACATATAATATTTTACTTTAATTTTATTAGCCGCCTTATGACAACCGACAGTAGTCATGAATCCAGCCTGCACCAACGATCGACGCTCGTCAAAAAAATTCTCTTTGACAAACAAATCATACCTTGGATACCAGCACACTACGGTCACTACAATTAGAGCTATAAATATATACTTCATTCTAAGTCCTTTCTTGTGGCTAAAGAGACTAATAGTAGTGTTACTACCAGTTGTTTATTAATAGAACGCCTTCAATTATTTATCAAGGGTTAATTTTGCATCTCTTAGCCAAAACCATGCAACAAGAAAAGCAATAAAACTCGATGATGCTGCATAATTAAAAGCGTAAATCGGCGTCACATCCCAGGCAAGGCCTCCAGTGTAAGAGCCAATAGCTCCGCCAGCACCATAGCAGCATGAACTATATAACGCTTGGGCCTTTCCTTGGCAACTTACATCAAAAAATCTGCGGACACACTCCATGCAGGCGGCATGAAAAGCGCCGAAAGTGAATGCATGTAAAACTTGAGCTAAAATTAATAGCCATAATTCGTCAGCATAGTGACCTATAATTAGCCATCGCAATGTCGCAAAAAATAGGCAGCCCAGCACAATTGATCGCACACCAATATGCAAAAGCAATCTATACATCATCAAGAACACAATGACTTCTGCTGCTACCCCAATAGACCAAATAGCACCAATGCCTGCACGACTATATCCGAAAGATTCCAAATAAATACTAAAAAAACTGTAGTACACCCCATGAGAAAGCTGCATCAACAAGCCAACCAAAAGAAATACAACTACAGGGGTTCGTGTTGCTACCGAAATAAACCTATCACTAACTTTTCCATTGGAGCTAGGTGCGGCATTAGGCACAAATATACTAGATAAAAAGATACCAATCAAAAGCGTTAGCCCAACAACAGGTAGCGTATCTATATCATGAGAGTCAAACCAAAATCCACCGCCTAGCACAGAGACAATAAACCCTACAGAGCCCCATAAACGAATTCGACTATAGGTCTCTGGAGCTTTCTCAAGATAGCTCATGGTGATGACTTCATGTTGAGGAAGGATCGCATTCCAAAAAAAACTATACCCAATCATTACTAATGCAATTGACCAAAATTTTTGGTCAATAAAAATACCGAGAAAACAGAGGCAAGAAAGGAAGGCGCCCAGTCGAATAACAGCCGACCTCCTCCCTGTATAATCAGACAGCCATCCCCAAATATTGGGAGCAATCATTTTTGTAGCCATAGGTATAGCCAGCAAAACTCCTATGTCGGTAACACTGAAACCTTTTGAATATAGAAATAACGACCAGTAAGGATGCAGGGCACCAAGTAGGCCAAAAAAACAGAAATAGAAGGCTGATAAGCGCCAATATGGGGTTAATAGTTGGGGCATCTTTTTCACAATTAAATAAGATTTTATAGCTTATGGTTTTGAGCTGATGACAACATCAAAATTTTGGGCTCTTTGCCTCAGCAAATGATCCATTAATGTAATTGCTAGCATTGCTTCAGCTATCGGGGTTGCTCGAATACCCACGCAAGGGTCATGTCTACCTTTCGTGACAACTTCTATAGGGTTGCCATTTACATCAATTGAACGACCCGGTATACGAAGACTGCTTGTTGGTTTCAAAGCTATATTTGCAACGATATTCTGCCCAGTGGAAATCCCACCCAAAATACCGCCAGCATTATTCGATAGGAAGCCATCTGGAGTAATTTCGTCTCGATGTTCGCTACCCACTTGACTGACTGAATCAAAACCAGAGCCTATCTCAACCCCCTTTACTGCATTGATACTCATTAACGCATGCGCTATGTCTGCATCAAGACGATCAAATACTGGTTCTCCTAAACCTACAGGCATATTGCTTGCTGTCACTGTTATTTTAGCACCGACAGAATTTCCTTCTTTTAGCAAAGCCTGCATGTAAAGCTCCATCTCTGAAACTTTGTCAGGGTCCGGACAGAAAAAAGGGTTATTTTCCACCTCCTCTAAAATAATTTTCTCTGCTTTTATGGGGCCTAGTTGAGACAAATATCCTCTAATTATAATTCCTTCTTTTTGATGTAAATATTTTTTAGCAATAACTCCTGCTGCAACACGCATGGCTGTTTCACGAGCCGATGAGCGGCCTCCTCCTCTATAATCTCGAAGACCATATTTTTTTTGGTAAGTATAATCAGCGTGAGCGGGTCGAAATTGGTCTTTAATATTAGAGTAATCTTTTGAGCGCTGATCAGTATTTTCGATTATCAAGCCTATAGGTGTGCCCGTTGTTTTTCCCTCAAAAATACCTGACAGTATTTTTATCTCATCACCTTCCATGCGTTGAGTAGTATAGCGAGACTTCCCTGGTTTACGTCGATCTAGATCGCACTGTATATCTTCCTCAGATATCTCAAGACCAGGAGGGCATCCATCAATAATGCAACCCAAAGATGGTCCATGGCTCTCGCCAAAAGTGGTTACAGAAAACAGTTTTCCAATAGTATTACCTGACATAAACACACCCAAATATATTCATATAACAATATCACAAGCACACCAAAAATTATTGCCATATTATAGACGATAATCTAGATATCTTTGTGTGAGTAGCTGTTACATAGGAATTGTTTAATAATTTAGTCACAATAGCCAACATTTTAGAAGACATCTGTCCCAAAATTTATGCTATTCTAAATCTTCAAAACATCATTATTATTTAAAATAAAAATTCATTTATTAAACTCATTCAACTTCAGTCAAATTAAACTAAAAACTGAGAAGACATTCATGACCACAGATTGCTTTAAAAAAATTATCGAATCCACTGGTGAAGACACCTCCAGACCCGGCCTGATTGACACCCCTAAAAGAGCCTCAGAATCGTTTAGTTTTCTCACTAGAGGCTACAATCAGAACCTTGAAGAGATTATCAATAATGCTTTATTTCCTTCTGAATCTAGAGAAATGGTTATAGTTAAGGACATTGAACTTTACTCGCTCTGCGAGCATCATCTATTGCCATTTATTGGCAAGTGTCATGTAGCCTACATTCCCAATGGCAGAGTCCTAGGTCTATCAAAAGTCGCACGAGTAGTAGACATGTTCGCGAGACGCCTACAAATTCAAGAAAATCTAGTAACGCAGATCGCCAAAACAATTGAAGATGTCACAGGGGCATCTGGAGTTGCTGTTATCATAGAGGCTAAGCATATGTGCATGATGATGCGAGGTGTGGAAAAACAAAACTCTATTATGAAAACTTCAGCAATGCTAGGATGTTTCCGTGAGCAGCAAGCTACAAGAAACGAGTTTCTTTTTCTCCTCAAAGATTAATTCTCAAGACGATTTTTGCACGCTACATGCTTTAATCATAAAGAGAATCGCCATGTCGAAACAGGCAAATAAACACTTTATGACCTAAGATTAATTGTTTGCTGGGCTTTTAATTATACCTCTGATTTCTTATCATCTTTTTCAACAAAAGTAGGTACATCATCTACCTCAGAAGCAGATGAGTCTTGTTCGACAACAGTCTCTGTGGGTAGTTCAACCTCAGGCCAATCTGAGAAAGGGAACGGTTTTTGATCATTATTGTAGGTTAGAAAGAGGAATGCCTGGCACGTCCATATGGAAACTCCCTGGCCAAAAGACTGCAGGTGTCTATTTGGTTTTCCAGACCAAACTACTGCTGCAAATTGCATGAAGCTAATAATAAATACAATGATTCGGGAAATAACAGACAGGAGTCCAAACAAGACCATGTACAAAGCTCGAATCCAGTTATCGATATTACGCAAATTTATTTTAGTTTGATTTTCCATTCAGTCCTCACTACTATTTTTCAGGTCAGTAAGACATAAGAATTACTTACCCATGAACTCCACATCGATATTTTGCTCAGCAAGCATCATAGTTCTCAAAACATCTTCTACAGGCCTACCATTAAACATTGTTTCATATAAGGCATTCACAAGTGGCATATAGATTTGTAATTTTTCAGCCTCTTCTTTAATCATTCGAGTTGTGTTTATTCCCTCTGCTACATGCCCCACTTCTGCTGTTGCCTCATCAACAGAAAGACCGCGACCTAAAGCTAAGCCAATCTGATAATTTCTACTTAAAGGCGAGGTGCAGGTCACAAAAAGGTCTCCAACACCGCTTAGTCCCAAAAAAGTCATAGGGTTAGCCCCAAGAGCAGCGGAAAACCGACTCATTTCAGCCAGACTTCTGGTAACAAGCACACTGACTGTGTTTTGACCCATTTTCATAGAAGCAGAAATACCTGACGCAATGGCATAAATATTTTTCAACGCCCCCGCAAGCTCAACACCAAGCCTATCTGAATTGGCATAAACACGAAAATAATGCGAACCTAGCAATTGCTGGATATCGCAACAAACCTGAGGGTTATTGCTTGCTATTACGGTAGCTGTAATTGCCCTATTTGCAATTTCTATAGCGAGGTTGGGTCCACTAATGACACCCACCCGAGCTTGAGGTAGCTCTTCTTCGAGGACCTGACTCATTAATTTAAATGTCTCGGCCTCAATACCTTTTGCTGTGCTAATAACCTGGACGCCTGAAGCAACATACCTGCTAGCCTCATTGGCTAATTTTCTGAATGCGTTGCTGGGTACAGAAA
>JBLIIR010000062.1:0-6014 GCA_047635255.1 Porticoccus sp.
AGCATATTGTAATCAATTTTCTAGACCTTACATTAAGGCGATAAGAATGCATCATGACTTAAACCCAAATGAATCAATTTTGGAATATTCTTCCGCTCGAGGATTTTTATTTGACTCGTGGTCTGATGGTAAGTATGGCGGCACAGGAGAAATTTTTGACTGGAATCGCCTCGCTTCTCTTCGGGGTCGCCCTATAATTCTTGCAGGCGGATTAAATCCAGACAATATTGATAGGGCTGTCTCGACACTAAAGCCTTATGCGCTAGATGTAAGTGGTGGCGTGGAAGCATCACCTGGGATTAAATCTTCTAAATTAGTCCAGCTATTTGTTGATCGCTGCTCTAAAGTTTAAGTGTTTTGTTCTCATAGATTATTTTTTTGGAGAAGTGTGTAATGAGTGTTAATTTTGATCAGATGCCAGATGAGAGCGGCCATTTTGGACCTTACGGAGGTAGATTTGTCTCTGAAACACTAGTCTATGCATTGGATCAACTTACATCTTTGTATAAAAGATTAAAAGATGACCCTGAGTTCCAGGCTCAAATTGACTATGATTTAGCTCATTATGTTGGAAGACCTTCCCCTCTTTATTTTGCAGAACGATGGACCAAAAAAATCGGAGGGGCTCAGCTTTACCTAAAGAGAGAAGATCTTAATCATACTGGTGCGCATAAGATAAACAGTGCTATCGGCCAAGCTTTGTTGGCTAAATACACAGGGAAAAAACGAATAATTGCAGAGACCGGGGCAGGACAGCATGGCGTTGCTACTGCGACTGTAGCTGCTAGACTGGGGTTAGAGTGCCATATCTTTATGGGCGAGGAGGATATTCGTCGTCAATCACTTAATGTTTATCGTATGAAGCTGCTTGGGGCCACAGTAGTTCCTGTTACTTCTGGGTCAAAGACTCTGAAAGACGCGCTCAATGAAGCCTTAAGAGATTGGGTTAGCAATGTAGATGATACTTTTTACATCATAGGCACCTGTTGTGGGCCACATCCATATCCAGAGATCGTTCGTAATTTTCAATCTGTTATGGGGCGTGAAGCTCGCCAGCAATCACTGGTTCAAACAAGCAAGCTTCCAGATGCTCTAGTTGCCTGTGTTGGCGGTGGCTCAAATGCAATTGGCTTATTCCACCCTTTTCTTAACGATACATCTGTTGCTATGTATGGCGTTGAAGCTGGGGGATTTGGGGTGGCCTCAGGAAAGCATGCCGCGCCATTAAATGACGGCATTCCTGGCGTTCTCCATGGAAATCGCACGTATCTAATGGAGGATGAAAATGGACAAATCATTGAGACTCACTCGATATCGGCTGGCTTGGATTATCCTGGTGTCGGTCCCGAGCATTCCTGGCTAAAAGATCTTGGTCGAGTAAACTACGTTACCGTTAACGATGACGAGGCTATGGCTGCTTTTTACACGCTAACTCAAATAGAAGGGATTATTCCTGCCCTTGAAACAAGCCATGCAATTGCATATGCAGAAAAACTAGCAAAAACAATGGACTCAGATCAAACCATCATCATTAATCTTTCTGGTCGGGGCGACAAAGACATACTCACAGTTGCAGAGATTGATGGTATTTCATTATAAGATTCTATCTACTGCATTGAGCTAGCATCATGCTCAATAAAATTAATGAATTAAATAGGAAGCGCTGTTTGTGAATAGAATTAACAAATGTTTTGAGAGTCTTGGTCAAAAAAACAAGAAGGCTCTTATTTCTTATGTTGTATTAGGTGATCCTGCAAAAGATGTGACGCTTCCCGTCATGCATGCTTTGGTTGACAGCGGAAGTGACATTATCGAAATTGGGGTCCCTTTTTCAGACCCAACAGCAGAGGGTCCGGTAATTCAGCGCGCCCATGAGCGAGCACTAGAGAATGGCAGCAGTCTTGATGAAGCTTTAATTTTGGTAAAGAAATTTCGAGAGACTGACGTCAATACTCCGGTGATATTGATGGGTTACACGAATCCGATTGAAAGAATGGGATATGAAAAATTTATAGAACGTATGGTTTTTTCTGGGGTAGATGGAGTTCTTACAGTTGACCTGCCACCAGAAGAGGCAGAAGTATTCAATGAACAGCTAAAAGCATCTAATATAGAGAATATATTCCTTTTGGCGCCTACAAGCAGCCAGATAAGACAAAAGAAAGTAACTAGTATGGCTGGGGGCTTTGTTTACTATGTTTCATTAAATGGTGTTACTGGCGCTGCCAACTTAGATATTGATTCTGTAAAAGAGCGTGTTAGTAGTATTAGAGCGCTAACTAAGCTCCCAATTTGTGTAGGATTTGGCATTAAGGATGGCGTGACTGCAAGGGCGGTGGCAGATGTATCTGATGGTGTAGTGGTAGGAAGCGCTATAGTTAACAAAATTGCCGATCTTGCAAAACTGAAGGAAACCGACCCCTTGATATACGCTGAAACAGTTTCAGTTATTATTAAAGATATACGCGATGCTCTTGATAAGTAGCAACTGAGCTTGCGAACAAATGACTAAGCGAGAAATATTATGAGCTGGCTGGAAAAAATTCGCCCAAAAGGCCCCGATACTAAGACAAGGGATCGCACCCAAAATGTCCCTGAGGGGGTATGGACAAAGTGCCCAAAATGCAGTGCGCCTTTATATCGTCCAGAGCTTGAAAAAAATCTAGAAGTTTGTCCTAAGTGTGAGCACCACCTCAGGATAAGCGCAAGGCGCAGGCTGGACATATTTTTAGATAAAGAAGACCGGCAGGAGCTAGCAACTGAGGTTCAGCCTATCGATCGACTTAAATTTAAAGATATTAAGAAATACAAAGATAGAATTGCTGAGTCGCAAAGGTCCACAGGGGAAGATGATGCTTTAATTGCGATCAAAGGGAGACTAAAAGGTATGCCTGTTGTGGCTATGGCTTTTGAATTTTCTTTTCATGGTGGATCTATGGGTTACGTGGTTGGAGAGCGGTTTACCCGTGCTGCTCATCTGGCTCTTGAAAATAACACTCCAGTGGTTTGTTTTTCTGCAACTGGCGGTGCGCGGATGCAGGAGGCCTTAATTTCCCTTATGCAAATGGCAAAAACTAGCGCTGTAATAGAGAAACTCAAAAGTAATGGAATTCCATATATTTCTGTTATGACGGACCCAGTTTATGGCGGCGTTTCGGCAAGTCTTGCGTTGCTTGGCGATATTAATGCGGCGGAACCAAACGCTAGAGCCGGTTTTGCCGGACCAAATATTATTGAACAGACTATTCGCCAAAAATTACCCAAAGGATTTCAGCGTGCTGAATTTTTACTTGAGCATGGTGCAATTGATATGATAATACCTAGGCATAAGATGAGAGATACACTCGCCTCTTTGCTTGCTAAGCTCACATATGCAACTAAAAGTGACAATGCAAATGCCACAAAAAACTCTATCTGAGTGGTTAAGTCTTCTAGAGACAAATCATCCAACAGAAATTGAATTTGGGTTAAATCGCATAGGTCGAGTTGCTCTGAAGCTTGGCTTTTCGTCTTCTGAAATAGATAAATTAGCTAATTCAAACATAAAAAAAAAGAATCATCTGCATTACGGAGATAGCTCCAAGATCGGGACCAAACATCTTATTAGTCCTGCTGAAAAAATTATTATGATTGGTGGCACTAATGGTAAAGGCTCTTGCGTTGCCATCCTTGATGGCATATTGAGAGCTGCCGGCTACAAGGTAGGCACATACACTTCACCGCATCTGATCAGATACAACGAGCGCATAAGCATTAATGGCTGCCATGCAGCTGATGCGGAGATTTGCTCTGCCTTTGAGCAAATAGAGCTAGCAAGAGGCTCTATTAGCTTAAGTTATTTCGAATTCTCCACTTTAGCGGCATTGTTAGTTATGGCTTCTGAAAAATTAGATTTTGCAATACTTGAAGTTGGACTCGGGGGGAGGCTGGATGCAATTAATTTTATGGACCCATGCATGTCAATTATCACCGGTATTGCGCTTGACCATCAGGATTGGCTTGGCCATGATCTTGATAGCATAGGGGCTGAAAAAGCTGGCATAGGAAGGAAAGGGATCCCTCTGATTTATGGCGACATGCAGCCTATTCAAGGAGTTCTGGATATTGCTAGCAGCCTAGGGGCGAAACTTTTAATAAACGGACAAGATTTTTCTTTCGAGCAACTTGGCGTGCTAGCACCTGCATTTCTTCCAGCTGCTAGCGTGGCATGCGGCTTAAAGGCTGCAGTACTTTTAGATCCAAGTCTAAGTTCATCCTTCCTCGAAGAGGCTCTGAGTCTTGTGCGTCTAGATGGTCGTTACCAGAGATTATGTGTAGATGGTGTAAGCATTATTTTGGATGTAGCGCATAATCCGCAAGCATCGGAGTTGTTATCTAAACGATTGGCTCATTCAGCAAAAGGTAGGATTGTAGCAATAGCAGGAATGATGTCAGATAAAGATATTTTAGGTATCTTAAAGCCTATGATACCTATAGTTGACACTTGGTACTTTTGCGATATACCCGGCAACTCTAGAGCGTCTAGAGCTCGCAATATTGCTTCTATATATAATGATCACTTGCAAGCGGGAATCTGCAAGCAAATGCATAGCCATCACTCCAAGCTAGGAGGCAGCCCTGATGTTGGTTTAGAAAAAATTGAAGTTTTTGAACGGGAGTCTTCAGAAAAAGCCACTAAAGAGGCCATCAGAAATGCAAAACCTGCAGATACTATAGTTGTTTTTGGTTCTTTTTTTACTGTCGGCCCTGTCCTTAATTGGCTAAAGAATATAAATTAACCGGGTCTTCAAATTACTATCAATCAGGAATATTATTTATGAGGGGCGCCGTAAAATCAAAAATAATGTATACCGTTGCATTGTCTGCTTTGGCGGTTATATTTGTACCATTGCTTATTGAAAGCCTCATGTCTAAAGAAGTAGATGAGACTTCTGTGATCCCAGTAAATAGTAGCATTAGTCCTCTTGTTTCGATGCCGATTAGACCCAAGAATATCATTTCGGCGAAGTCCGATGAAAAAATATTCCAGCCACAAAGTAGATCAGGTCAGCTGGACGACTCTCTTGACGACAAAACTCCATCACTGTCACACGAAGGAATTCCTTTAGCTTGGGTGCTGCAAGTCGGCAGCTTCGCAGAAAAAAAATCTGCTATGGCTCTCTCTGAAAAACTTCTAGCTGATGGGTATAAGTCTTTTATTAGAGACTTAAAAGGTAGCAAGAATACTGCCAGTCGTGTTTTTGTAGGACCAAAAATTATAAAGCAAACGCTGATTAACGATAAAGCTGTCTTGGATAAAAAATATGGTTTTGATTCGCATTTAATGTATTTTGGGCCCTGAAGTTATGCGAGAGCTCTGTTACAATTCTATTCTTTTTAAAATCTTACCCGTACTTATGTATTGCAATATGGCGCATAAATCATGAATTCAGCTGACTGGGTAATTTTTGGACTAATAAGTATTTCTGCAATTATCAGTGCAGTCAGGGGCGTTGTAAAAGAGGTTGTATCTCTTTTTGTATGGGTCTTAGCTGCAGTTATTGCATCTATATTTCATGATGATCTTGCCGTGTTGATGGTAAATTTAATCGATACTCCACTTCTAAGAACTTTAGTTGCCTGGGTTGCCTTATTTGTTGTCTGCCTACTAACGGGGAGCATTGTAAACTATTTACTAGGAAAATTAGTTCAGGTTTCAGGTTTATCTGGTACTGACAGGCTGCTAGGTATAGTCTTTGGGGTTGCACGTGCTCTAACTATTATCATGGTTTTTTTAATTCTAACCCCAAAAGTTTTTCCTGCAACACATGCGCAGTGGTGGATTGAATCAACCCTTATTCCATACCTGATTCCCTATCAGGGTTGGGCACAAGAAACAGGATCACTCGCTTTAAATTTTCTAAAAAATCTGTTTTAAGCAAATTAAATTAGATTGACTAACATCTGCAGAAAGAGGCTAGAAAATCCATGTGTGGAATTGTCGGAATTTATGGAAAAACAGACGTAAAGCTCAA
>JBLIIR010000063.1:0-5960 GCA_047635255.1 Porticoccus sp.
GAAAAAGGCGGCCGTATTGTAAATGGACAGGGAGCTGATACCGATGTTTTGGTTGCTAGTGTTAGAGCTTACCTGCATGCGCTTAATTTAATACAAAATCCAGATCGTTTGCATCCCCAGCTAGATAGCATTTAGGGGGGGTTATGAATACAGAGCTACGCAACTGGTATCTTTCTAGTTTAGGTGTAACGCAGTATTTATCTAGAACAGAGCCGACTGACGCACCGAAAACAATCCCAAAAAAATATATAACGCCAACAGGTAACATAAATGCAGCATTTGCTGCGCCCTTGAGTTTTAGGCTAGCATGCTGGCAACCCTGCGATGAGCTTTTGATTTTTAACGAATTAGATGCCGGCGCTGAACCAAGCGATGATCAGTGTCAATTACTTGCTAACATTTTGCGTAGCATGGGATTCGTTGCTGGCGATTTACCGCGTGCTGAGCTAATTGACTGGCCTGTCGAGAGTGACGACCTTCAAGATAAATCTGATGCTCGTAAAATGATGTCAGCTTTTGTTGATGCTCGCATCAGCAAAATTAGTGTGCTGCTTATGGGGAAAATAGCGTTTGAGTTACTCTCCTCTACAGAAGAGCCTTATGCGGATACTGTAGGTAAAGCTATAAAAATAAAAGATGTAGTGGACACTTTTGTTGTTAGAAGTCTGCAAGAAATTTTAAAGGACCCTTCGTCGAAGTTAGAAGTATGGGAAACCATTCAGTCCCTAGTAAAGAGAAATTAAATAACTGCTAAGTGCATACTGTGATAATAAATCGTTTAAATATACGTCCTATGGCGCTCTCTGATGTGGTTGATATTACTCAGATTGAACAAAAAGCTATGCCTCATCCTTGGCGGAAAAGTCAGTTCATTGATAGCTATGAGAAACATCATTGTTTGGCTCTTACTTTAGATGGCCATGTTATAGGCTATACGATTTACAATATTGTTGTTGATGAAGCTGAAATTCTTAACATTGCTATTCACCCTGAGCATCAAAACAAAGGCCACGGACGTTATTTACTCGAGCATTTAATTACTATTGTTTCGGAAAACGCACAAAGATTTTTCCTTGAAGTAAGAGTGAATAATGCTAGTGCAATTTATTTATATGAAAATATTGGGTTTGTTGAGGTATGCCAAAGAAAGAACTATTACCAGACCGCATTAACATCTGAGGATGCCTTGCTAATGGCTATGGAGTTGTAGGTTATTAAGGTAAATAAAGATATAAGCGAAAATGGCCGAGATGCTTTATTTGAAGCGATAGCAGGCGACCTCTTTTCAAATGGTTATAGCGTTCAAACCAGGAGACTGGCATCAGGATTTCTTGCGCAGCTCTCTATGGAGTTAGAATTAACGCCTTCAGTATTATTTGCAAATGCTGGAGTTGGAAGGGGAGACGATCATGCGATAGATAGATCTGTTCGTACTGATAAGATCTCCTGGATTACCGGCTCCACTGATGGTGAGAAAGAATGGCTTAAGTGGGCGTCATCGCTGCAAGACTACCTGAATAAGCGATTATTTCTAGGACTGTCTTCATTTGAGAGTCATTTTTCGTATTATGGCAAAGATGGATTTTATGCAAAGCATAAGGATTCTTTTAGGGGAAAATCAAATAGAATGTTATCAACTGTAGTCTATCTAAACAAAGATTGGATGGCAGGGGATGGAGGAGAATTGCTTATATACGGCCATCATTCTGAAGAAATTATAATGAGGGTTGAACCTATTCTTGGCACTGTTGTTATTTTCTTCAGCGAAGATGTTTATCATGAGGTGCTGACCAGCAAGAAAAGTCGTTTTTCGATAGCTGGATGGTTTCGTTCAGGTCCTTGTTGGTAGTCATTGCTGCCAAAATATTGCCAAATTTTCACAAAGGATTTTTATACCTGCTATTTTAAGATGCAGTTCAAGGACGCTAGTTCCTTGGTAATCTGTGTATAACTTTAAGCCATTGCATTGGTAGCTTTCAAAGCCGCATTAATTTTTTATAGACGTTTATTTTTACATCAAAGGAAAATAGAGAATGTCACCAAGTTTAATTTCTGAAGAGGTGAGACTAAGAAGAACTTTTGCGATAATTTCGCACCCTGATGCAGGTAAAACCACCATTACCGAAAAACTTTTATTATTTGGAAATCTGATCCAAGTTGCTGGAACAGTAAAAAGTAGAAAAAGCGATAGGCATGCAACCTCTGACTGGATGCAGATGGAGAAAGATCGGGGTATTTCTGTGACATCTTCCGTCATGCAGTTTCCTTATAAAGGCCGCATAGTCAACTTACTGGACACCCCGGGACATGAAGATTTTTCTGAAGACACCTATCGTACCCTAACAGCGGTAGACTCAGCATTAATGGTTATTGATGGTGCAAAAGGCGTAGAGCAGCGTACGATCAAGTTGATGAATGTATGTCGACTAAGAGATACACCAATAATAGCCTTTATAAACAAGATGGATCGTGAAATACGCGACCCGATTGACCTTTTAGATGAGATAGAGGCGGTGCTAAAGATCAGCTGTGTTCCAATTAATTGGCCTATTGGTTGTGGCAAAGATTTTAAGGGTGTGTACAGTCTTCATACAGATACAATACATGTTTTCCAGCAAGGCCAAGGAAGTATTATTCCTGAAGATTTGAGGATAAAAGGCCTTTATTCGGATGAAGCAAGTGAGTTTTTGGGTTACTTGGCTATAAGTGTCAGGGAGGAGATAGAGCTTGTGAAGGGCGCCACAAACTCTTTTGATATGGAAATGTTTTTGAATGGACAGTTAGCCCCTGTATTTTTTGGTACAGCATTGGCTAATTTTGGCATAAGAGAAATGCTAGATAGTTTTGTAGACTTAGCTCCGCCCCCGCAATTTAGGGCTGCAATAGAAAGAAATGTAGCTGCGAGCGAGGAAGAATTTTCTGGGTTTGTTTTTAAGATACAAGCCAATATGGACCCAAAACACCGAGACCGAATAGCTTTTATGCGTATTTGCTCAGGCAGATATATCAAAGGAATGAAGATTCGTCATGTTAGGCAGAGAAAAGATTTGCGTATTTCCGATGCTGTTGGTTTTAAAGCGGGAGAGAGAGTGCCACTAGATGAAGCGGTGGCTGGAGATATTATTGGGATACATAATCACGGCACTATCCAGATAGGCGATACATTTACCACTGGGGAGAACATCCAATTTACCGGTATTCCCTATTTTTCTCCAGAGCTATTCAGACGCATCCGACTGCGTGATCCATTGAAAATGAAACAATTACAGAAAGGTATCAAGCAGTTATCTGAGGAAGGCAGTACCCAGGTTTTTTTCCCGCTAAACAATAATGACATTATTGTTGGTGCGGTAGGACAACTGCAATTTGATGTGGTTACCTTCCGGCTCAAAGATGAGTATGGCGTAGAAGCAGTTTATGAGCCAGTAAATGTGCATACGGCCCGATGGATAGAGGCTGACGATGTTAGAAAAATAGAAGAAATAAAGCGAAAAGTGCCAGATGGTGTGGCGTTAGATGGCGGCGGCCATTTAACCTACCTTGCATCTACTAGAGTTAACTTGTCTCTAACAGAGGAGAGATACCCAGATCTTAGATTCAGCGCCACAAGAGAGATCTGATACGCGTACAGCAATAATTATCTCTTTCAGTGGCAATAGGTTGAAAACTAAATTATGGTCAAAACATATCTTTTATTGTAAATTTTATTACTGTTTTTAAATAATCAACGGATTTTTTAGCCCTTGCTGACTTTGATCACTACTTTCATTTTTGTGCTAATAGTCGTTCTAATTTTTTTACGAACCGGACCTCCTGTGTATCGCCTAGAGAAGGAAAACGTTGTTGAGCTATTAAGTTTAGTTTTAAATGGTAATGCTACCACTAATGATTGGGAGGTGTTTCTTGGGCTTCCGATTAGGCATGATGCAATACTAGAAAATATTCGCTTGCGCTGCCAGGTTATAAATAAAGTGGAGGGCACGAATCATCCGGGCAATCTTCTTACAGAGAAGGGAGTCAAAGAAATACGAAAACTACTAATAGAACTATTGGAAACAGACGCATGAAAGAATCCTCACCATTTGCAAAAGGCCTTGTAACTGCTGCTGCTTTTGTTGTAGTGGTTGCCGGAATTAAAATGGCAGAAACGTTATTAGTGCCTTTTTTTCTATCAGTATTTATAGCCCTCATTTTTTCCCCCTTGTTGGCTTGGCTTAAAGCAAAAAAAGTACCAGGCGGACTGTCTATTTGTTTAATTGTGGGTTGTGTATTCTTGGTGAGCTGGTTGATTGGGGCACTGGTAGGATCATCTGTGGGTGATTTTCGAAAAAATTTACCAGGATATGAGCACAGGCTTCAAGAGATGAGTGCTGTATTACTGCACTGGTTAGGCGGTCTTGGCATAACACTTGATGCTGGGCAGATGCGAGGAATCTTTAATCCTGGTGCTATTATGCAGATTGTAGGCAATACATTGACATCTTTTGGAAATGTACTGACCAATACTTTTATGATTTTGTTGACTGTGATTTTTATACTGGCCGAAGAGGTTGGGTTTAGCGAAAAACTGCAACTTGCAAGAAACTCTAATGCATCAGTCAATGACGGGTTATCTCGTTTCTTAGATAGCGTACATGACTACTTAGGAATTAAATCACTTTTAAGTTTGCTGACCGGGGGTTTGGTTGCAATTATTTTATGGCAATTTGGCGTTGATTACCCTGTTATGTGGGGGCTGATTGCATTCTTGCTGAATTTTATTCCTACAGTTGGGTCTATTATTGCGGCGATTCCGGCAATTTTACTAACTCTAATACAGCTGGGACCGTTGACAGCTGGGCTGGTAGCTGCAAGTTATCTGGCAATTAACATCCTGATTGGCAATGTGCTGGAACCAAAACTGATGGGCAGGGGGCTCAACTTGTCACCTTTAGTTGTATTTTTATCATTGGTTTTCTGGGGGTGGATTTTAGGTCCTGTCGGAATGCTGCTCTCAATACCTCTGACAGTTATGATAAAAATTGCTCTCGAAAATGACCAAAATACCCGCTGGATAGGCTTAATGCTAGGCGCTGGTAGTCCATCAATCACAGGGAGGTTAGATTAAGTCACCCCGATGATTAGCGTAAATCACCTCTTGTTCGTTTAATGTATTTTTATACTTTCAGGAAGAGCAGCTTACACTTATTTCTTCACTCCATTTGGATTGCTATTCATCATCTTACCTTTTTTGGCACTATTGCCCGCTCCTTCAAGACCAATGCGATCTTGATATTTTCCTATCCATTGGTTGAATTTTTTCGATGAGTAAATAAATTCTCTAAATTTTTGTGCCCACTTTTTTCGCCGAGAAAACAAAGACGTCGAAAAAAATAGTGTAATCAACTTTGCTCTCTTCTAATATTTCTAGCAGCTCATCTATTAAGTCTTGATTATTTAATTGAGGGTCTAGTAAACCCAGCTTGTTTCTGTATAGCTCGAGCAGTGTATCAAAGAATAATGGCTCGTATTCTTTGAGTATGATCATTAGTTGTTCTGGCGGCAACAGGCTAGTCAGAGCGTTGGCTAGAGCATTGCAGTTCCATAACCCTAGGGTAGACTGTTGCTTAAAGGATTAGCGACCGCTGGTGTCAGAGTGGTTGCAAATAAAATTTGGATTGTAATTATCTAAAAATCCGAATGGACCATAGTCCATTGTTTCGCCAACAATGGACATATTGTCAGTCTTCATGACGCCGTGAGAAAAACCTACGGCCTGCCATTGTGCAATTAATTTAGCTGTCTTGTGGACTGTATACCTGAACATCTCAAGATAACGATTGTCGCTTTTTCTTAGTTCTGGGAGATGCTGTGTGATTACATAGTTAGCTAGTTTTTTGACGCATGCAGTATTTTGTGTGTGATGAAAATATTCAAAAGAGCCAAACCGGACATGACTTCGCGCCAAGCGAATCAACATA
>JBLIIR010000064.1:0-5694 GCA_047635255.1 Porticoccus sp.
GGCAAACACCATATTAATGGCTATTATAAATGCTCCGGCGCGTGTCTTAAGGCCGATGATGATCATCAGAGGAGCAAGCACCTCGCCCAAGTAGACACCATAAGACAGGAGAGGCGGCAGGTTAAAATCTGCTAGATTTTCTCCTATTCTTTCGATTGATGAAGGGTCTATTATTTTATCTATACCGTGAAATAGGAGCAATATTCCCACAGCTAAACGTAGGGATAACTTGGCGAGAGATTCACTATGAAACATGGCTTTACCTTATCTTAGAGCTAAAAATTTATATTGAAGTGTTAGTTTTATTGAAAAAAAGAATTTTTGCTAGACCATTCTTTATTTTTTTTAGGGTGACCTGATGTCTTGGTGGTCATATCACTACAAGGTATCATGGTGGCTAATTTAACTGACAATATGCCTGCTTAGGTATTCTGTGGAGACTGGGAATGATTATCAAGCCAAAAGTTCGTGGATTTATGTGTATTACCACGCATCCGTTAGGTTGTGATGCGAATGTCAAAGAGCAAATTGACTACATTAAAGGTAAGGGGGCTTTTTGCGGACCAAAACGAGTATTGATAATTGGGTCCTCTACAGGGTATGGATTGGCTGCTCGTGTTGGCGCTGCATTTGGAAGCGGTGCCGCTACTCTGGGGATATTTTTCGAAAAAGAGGGTAGTGAGAAAAAAACAGGAACAGCTGGTTGGTACAATTCAGCCGCTTTTCACAAGTATGCTGAATTGGATAATTTGTATGCTAAAAGTATTAATGGAGATGCATTTTCTGACGAGATTAAGCAAAAAACAATTGAAACCATTAAAGCTGATCTTGGTCAGATAGATCTTGTTATTTATAGCCTGGCATCTCCCCGTAGACAGCATCCAAAAACTGGCGAGGTGTTTAATTCGACACTGAAGCCCATTGGAAAAAATGTTACGTTGCGTGGTATTAATACTGATAAAGAAGAGATACAAGAGTTTAGTCTTGACGCTGCTAGTGAAGAAGATATTACTCAAACTGTTGCGGTGATGGGGGGCGAGGATTGGGAAATGTGGATGAAATCACTCAATGATGCTGGAGTTTTGGCTAAAGGGGCTAGCACTACCGCATTTACCTATGTGGGCGAAAAAGCTACATGGGACCTTTATTGGAATGGCACTATTGGGCGCGCTAAAAAAGATTTAGATAAAAAAGTAGAGGGTATTCGTGAGATGCTCTCTGCTACAGGAGGGGATGCTCGAGTGGCAGTTTTGAAGGCCGTGGTCACTCAAGCCAGCTCTGCAATTCCAATCATGCCTCTTTATCTTTCGCTATTATTTAAGATAATGAAGGAAAATGGTACTCATGAAGGTTGCATTGAGCAACTCTATCGACTTTATACAGAGTGTCTTTACGCTGCGGAACCTCGTTTAGATGCAGAGGGTCGATTAAGAGTTGACGAGTTAGAGCTTCGCCCTGAAGTGCAGGAGAAGGTTGCAAATGCCTGGATTCAGGTTACTACAGCTAACCTGCCTGAACTTGCTGATTTCAAGGGGTATAAAAGTGAATTCCTTAAATTATTTGGTTTCGGTGTAACGAGTATTGATTACGATGTCGATGTTGATCCTGTGCTTGAAATAAAAAATTTAGTTTGAGCTTAAGCTACCTATAGAACCTACTAATCTTGCAAGTATATTTTTTGGTGATTAATGAAAAGTAAGCAGCAGCTTATGTGGAGACATTTCCACCCCAGACTGTGGCCAACATGGCTTGGATTTGGGTGTTGGAGGTTGGCTGTAATTCTTCCCTATCCTGTAATGATATGGCTAGGGCGGCAGCTAGGGTTATTCCTGCATTTTTTTGGCGGCTATCGCTATGAGATAGCAAAAATTAATTTGACACTCTGTTTTCCAGATATGCCGGAAGCAGCCCGTCTGCAACTCTTGCGTGATAATTTTATTAACTACGGCATAGCATTTTTTGAAGTTGGAATCGCTTGGTGGTGGCCCACAAAACGATTGAAAGATATTACTCATGTGGAGGGGGTGGAGCATATTCATGCTCTGCAAGGTCAGGGCGCCCTATTGATGGCTGTTCATTACACAACTCTCGAGGTCGGAGCTTCGGCTCTTATGATAAGACATGGAATTGATGGCATGTATCGCCCACACAAAAACATTGTTTATGATTATTTTCAGAAAAAAGGTCGGCTTGTAAGAAATTCAGAATCCGAGGTCTATACGCGCGATGATGTCCGGGGAATATTGAAAGGTCTGCGACAAGGAAGAATTATTTGGTATGCCCCAGACCAAGACTACGGCCCTAAGCAGAGCGTGTTTGCCAATTTTTTTAGCATGAAAGCGGCCTCTGTGGCGGCAACTGCTAAATTTGCGACATTGGGTCATGCTGCTGTACTTCCTTTTTCCCATGTAAGATTACCCAAAAACAAGGGGTATAAGGTTGTAGTGCATCCACCATTGAAAAATTTTCCATGCGATGATGAAGTGGCTAGTGCGGAAATGATTAATAGGAGGGTTGAAATTATGATCCTCGAGCAACCTGACCAATATTTGTGGGCGCACCGAAGATTCAAGACGCGTCCATCGGGAGAATTAAGGCCATACCCCAAGAAAAGATAAGACAAAAGATCACTGAAGGGCAGTTATACTAGTCAAAAGCATCAGCAAATGCTTGTTCTGATTGATTGGTGTCAGTACCATAACACTTTAAAATTTTTGTGAGCAAGCATCGAGGAGCTATATGATCACCGGCAGCATTGTTGCTTTGGTAACACCCATGATTCCTAGTAGTCTTGAGATTGACTGGGATTGCCTTAAGGACCTGGTTGAATGGCATATTCAACAGGGAACAAGTGCTATTGTAGCGGTTGGAACTACAGGAGAATCCCCCACTCTCGATGTGCAGGAGCATATGGCGACCATTGCTGCTATTGTTGAAGATTCAGCTGGACGCGTCCCTGTAATTGCGGGCACTGGAGCAAACTGTACAAAGGAGGCCATCGAATGGACGCATCGTGCTCAAGAGTCTGGTGCTGATGCCTGTTTGTTGGTGGCTCCTTACTACAACAAGCCAACTCAAGAAGGGCTTTATCTCCACCATAAGGCTATTGCTGAGTCGGTAGATATACCGCAGATTTTATACAATGTTCCAGGCCGAACTGCATGCGATATGCTTCCTAGTACGGTATGTCGTTTAGCGGAAATTGAAAATATTGTCGGAATCAAGGATGCTACTGGTGACCTAGATAGAGCGAGAGAGCTTATTGAAACATGTCCCCCAGGATTTGCTGTTTACTCTGGAGATGATGCCACAGCAGTAGAGCTGATATTAATGGGCGGGCATGGTGATGTATCTGTGACCGCTAATGTTGCACCACGGTTAATGGCTGATATGTGCAGGCTTGCTTTGGCTGGGGCTGCCGATGAAGCTCGCGATATAAATAAATTTCTTTCCTTGGTTCATGACGCTATGTTTGTTGAATCTAATCCGATTCCAGTAAAATGGGCTGTAGCTGAGATGGGGTTAATGAAGCATGGCATTCGATTACCTCTCACCGAGTTATCGTATGAGTTAAGGGCCCAGGTCTACAAAGCATTGACATTAGCCGGGCTTTTGAATTAGCAAGAAAATTCTACCAAAAATTGGAGTACGATTAATGGCATCAAACATAAAATTAGTGATGTTGATTTCAGCGGTGTTGGCTATCACTTCTTGTAGCGGCAGCAATGCTCCAATACGCAATCGCGCTAACGACTATCTTCAATCTTCGGCAATTCCTCCCATGAAGGCGCCACCTGAAGCTGCTTTGGGTGAATTATATGTTGTCCCAGATATACCCGTTTCTGGACTTCCGTTAAAATCGTTTGTTGCTCCAAGACCTCAACCTCTTTCAGAAAAGCTGTTTAGACAGACTGTCGACATAGTGTCCTTTTCTGGCAAGCAATGGATTTCGATCAACAAGCCTCCTGCTGAGATTTGGCCTAGATTAAGAAGTATTTTGACGAGAAGCGCGGTCCCAACTGCAAAAATTGACCCCCCTAAAGGGATCCTGGAGACAGGGTGGTTGGAGTTTAAAGACGATACTAAGTATAGCCACAGATTTCGTTTTGTTATTTTGCCGGGTGTCGGTGTTAGTAGTAGCGAGGTCAGAGTAACCCAAATGCAATCGCCTTTAGGGGCAGAAAGCTCGATTAGTGAATGGCCAATAGATTCAATGAACATTTCAAGAGAGAAGGAATTTACTGAGATGGTAGCTAACGCAATGGCTGCTGACATCACCGGCAGTTCTGTATCGCTACTTGCTCAGAATATTGGAGGCGATTCAAAGGTCAATGTTATTGTTCCTAAAAATTCAGTACCTTATATTGAATTAAAATTAAATTATGCACGCAGCTGGAATAGTTTACTGCAATCTCTTTCTTTGGGTGGTTTTTCCGTTGCAGGTCAAGATGAGTCGGAAGGATATTTTTTGACAGATTTTGTCGAAATGATTACGGTGACTGAAGATGAGTCAATACTTGGACTAGTGAATACTTTTCTCGATAGCCGCAAGGAAGAAAAAGAGCCAGAGACCCTTAAGTATAAAATAAAAGTTACACAGAAAAAAAATAGTGTTGAGGTGCGCATTGCAGACAGAGATGATAAGCCGCTTGGGCAGCTTTTAAGTATTAAGTTGCTAAAAATTATACGTGGAAATCTTTCTTGATTTATGAGATTTTCTTCGTTAGGTAGCGGTAGCAAGGGGAACAGCACAGTCGTGCAATGTGACGATACTGTGATTCTGATTGATTGTGGGTTTTCGATAAAGGAGACAGAAAGAAGGCTAGATTTTTTGGGGTTACAGCCTAAAGACATCAATGCGATTATAGTTACTCATGAGCATTCTGATCATATTCGAGGTGTTTTGCCTCTCGCAAAAAAATATAAACTTCCTGTAATGATGACTTCTGGAACGAGCAAGTTTTTAAAAGGCGACCCTCAAGCAGACTTGACCCTAATTGACACCCATTCAGATTTTTTTATTGGAAAGCTTCAGATAACCCCTGTGTCTGTTGCGCATGATGCACGTGAGCCTGTTCAATTTGTAGTTAGAGGGGAGGGCCTGACTCTTGGGATTCTGACGGACTTGGGTACTGTAACGCGACATGTTATTGAGTGTTACAGGCAATGTGATGGGCTGATTGTAGAATCAAATCACGATATACGCATGCTTGCGAATGGACCTTACACTAGTGCTCTGAAGAAAAGAGTGGGTGGCGCCTGGGGTCATCTGAATAACGAGCAAATGCTGTATTTTTTGAAAAATATACAGCTTTCTCAATTACAGCAATTAGTAATTGGGCATATTAGCCAGCAAAATAATAGCGTTTCTCTTGTAAGGGCAGCTATTTCCGAAGTGGGCAGTCAGCTTGCATCTATTTCTTACGCAACACAGGATGAGGGTTTTCTTTGGGTTGAGCTGAAAATATAACACATAAATACAAAAGATTTTCTTGGGCGAATTACGAGACTTATAACTACTTGTTTTGTTGACATTTTTTTTTAGTACGACAGGTTTTCCACAGTCACATCAGTTACTTCTTTATGACTTTTTAAAAAATGACCTAAGTTATTGATATTAGAATTTAATTTTATAAGTTATTGTTTTTATTAAATATTTTTAGTTGATTAAAAAATGACCAATTTAACTTAGGC
>JBLIIR010000065.1:0-5403 GCA_047635255.1 Porticoccus sp.
TAGTTATGTAGAAAGGAAGCACCCACGCAGGAATAGACTTACGAATATGTAACGTCGGGATGAGGATCAGCGGCAACAAAGCAGAACAGTACACCACTACCACGAGACGAATCTGCTCAAATGTCAAAATATCCAAAATACGACCCCATCAAATTAAGCTAAACAACAGACAGTACGATACTAGCTCACAATCGGCAATTAAGACAGCCTATAAAAAAGCCCCAGATGACACCTCATAAGGGGCTCCGAGAAACAACCAATTATTTAATTATTGTCCCAATTGGTATACAAGTTCTTTGCCGCAAAACTTCTGGGGTTCTCACAGGTATAAACCTCTCCTGTTATCGCCTCAGCTTCAGCACTAACCTTGTGATAATTAAACGCCATCTCGCCCCTGGCTGCATAAGTCTGGAAATAAAACAAACTGATGAAGTCATAGTCAGTTGATGTCTGACCGAGATAAGGGAGAATATAATTAACACCGTAACCCTTAAGGCCTACTGACGCGACAAGCTCGGCAGCTGACCGCTCAGCAGCCACCGCATCATCTAACGTTTTGCCGTCATTTAGAGAACAGTCCGCATATTGAACTGGCCTTCTCGGATCCATTCCCATCGATTCGTCCCAAGCTTGCACAACTCTTAGCTGGAATGTTGCAAAGTTTGCGTTACAGGTGTGGGGTGACTTAAGGTTTGGATGCTTATCTTGAAATTGATTGAGATAAACTCCCCAATCTTTGTACATCTCCCGCCCATTAGGCCAGTGCCCGACAATTATATGGGTATAGTCGCCCATGCTTGCGCCTGCATGTACAGGTGTTAACAGAGTTTGGTTGTATTTCACCCCATTTTCAGCAGCGAACGTGCCGTATTTTTGGGAATATTTATCAACATCTTTTAGTGTCTTACCTTTATTTAAAGTACAGAATTGATATTCGGCACGAAGGTCACTAGCGCCTTCAGGACCAGAAGCAGCTTCTGTCTCTTCATGATGATCGGCGAACGCCAACGCCGAGGTAAATAGGCACAACGGAACCAATAAAAATCGTTTAAACATAATGTGTCTCCAGTAAGTAGATGACTAAGTACAGGCAGTCATAGTCGAACTTACATAGATGGCGAAAAGAAGTAAAGAATTATAAAAGCAGATATATGTCATTAGATAAATATTGACGTAAAAGTTACCCCGCTGTCCTATTGGCTTTTCTCCCTATAATTCAGATCTAATGGAAGTCTTACTCTAGTGAAAACTTCGATTTGCTCCTTTCTTGATTCGACCATTTATTCAGCTATGATTAGTTATATGTATTCTCTCGATATAATAATGTCTATGGATTTTGTATTGCAGTATTAAACAGACCATCAAACTTCAAATAAGGATAGACCATGAAATTAATAAAACTTAGTAGCCTATTTAGTCTCTTTATTCTAATGAACCTTTCTTGTTCAACAGTCAATGCTGAACCAGCTGACGCAAGTTGGGAAGCAGGCCATTTTTATAATGAATTTCTGGCATGCACAGCAGGCCCTGACTATTCAAAAGAAGATATGGACGTAATGATTGCCGAATTTAATACATTAAATCTATCTAATGAAATTACTTGGATAGGTGGTTATGCTCCAATTAAAGGGAAAAACAGCAATTCAAATGGGTGGTGGGAAATTCAATGGACCTCACAAGACGCGGCTGAGGCTGGATGGCAAGCATGGATGACGGACAAAAAAGCCCAAGCGTGGGATGAAAATTATAGAAATGTTTTAGACTGTGACAATACTACTATTTTTGGTTATGAGGGCCATTTCCACACACCAGAAAGTATTGCTCTTAAAAGCTGGGATAAGTTCGCAGCAGCAGAAATCGCGTGTAAATTTAATGAGGGTAAAGGCAGAGAAGATCTTAAAGCTAATGTAGAGCAATTTATTCAATGGCTTGAAACTAACGACAATGGCGAGCAATTCTCTTTTGGAATTTATAATCCAGTCGGTGAAGATCAAGCAGATTTCTATTGGTTTAATTGGCATACAGACTTTGATTCCATGGCACGAGGTACTGCAAATTGGGAAGAGAATGGAAAGGCGATGCAAGCTAAGATAAATGCCACGGCCACCTGCAGCGACCCTAATTTATATAACGGTGGCCAATTTTATGCTTCGGATTCAGCAGAGTAACATTCCCCAAGGAGTGATAAAGTACTATATATAGGAGGCATTGCCTCCTATATATTTTCATTGTCCCGACTTGCAGGCTTAAGAAACTTCTCCTTTTGGGCATCGCTTGCGAACCACTAGGTAGGCCTGTGCTTTTCGCAGTTCTTTTTTACTCAAAGAACCATCACCGTTTTTATCTGCAACGTTGAAAAGACCCTCTCTTACAGTGCACCCTGCCTGTTTGAGTTCATCCATGGTGACCACTTTATTTGAATCAAGATCAAATCTATTCATTAGGTTGCCAGCAAAGGTGCTACTTGATAATAAAGTTAATACTAAAACAACAAATACTTTTCTCATTTTATTTCGCTCTGTTCGTGATAAAAAATGGATAAATCCACTTGGTTCGTAGGTTGGACTGATCGCAATGTGATTCAAACGTTTCAATACTAATACTTAAGCATTTGAATCTAATGACTACAGTCTATTAGACATTGCATATTACGTGCCAAATAGTAACAACACGGTGTGTATCTAATTATTGGAGCTAATTAGAGAGTTTCACAGTAAGGGTTAGCGCCAATCCGGAGCGAAAAGTGTCTGATTTGAGTTAAGCGTGCACCAAAATAGCTAAATCTACGAGGATGCACCGAAGGCTTCTGGTGATATAGCAAAAGAACTATGATAGTTTTTTGAGTTTGTGAGCGAAGATACCTATCAGTCAGCTGTGATCAAAAAAGGTCAGTGCGATGAGAAACATATTATTCTTTTTTCCTGTATTACTCCTATCACTGAAGCTGTTCCAAAAAGAATAATCTGCATATCTCTCACCTCGATCTATCCCTGATTTGACTGAATGGGCTATTCAGCTATGATTAAGTTAGCTACAACAGTAGTCATTTATGACTAAATATTTATGACAAGGAGAATTAGAATGAAACTTAAATTACCAATAATTGCCATACTTTTAATAACTGCCGCCAATATAAATGCCGCTCACCATGAAGAAGATGAAAAATTAGCAGCACAAGGCTTGATCTCATCAGAGGTTTTTGATCTAGCTGGCGAAATGGATTTATACGTAGAGAAATATGCTTCTTGTGGCGCCAGTAAAGGTGATAAACATATGCATCCATATGGAACGCTTGTATATATGCTTGATGGCCAATCTGATACTAATGTTTCAGGTGAATTTCAATCTGTAACTAAGGATGAGTATTACTTTGAACCATCTGGTTGGGTTCATGGCGGCGAAGATAATGCCCCTAAGGTTTCGGATGATCAGTGCAGAGTGTCTTTAGTAATCAGAGTTGGCAAGAAGGGCGAAGCGCCGACAGTATTTGTTAAGTAACCCGCTTAACAGCCATAGAATCAACAACAATCTGAAAAGGTCGAATCGTAAAGGTTTGGCCTTTTTTTGTGTCGGACATATAGATATCAAAATTAGACTCTTTCGGGAGGGGTACCTCGTTCTAGCCCTGATTTGACTGATGAAGTATTCAGCTATAAAGCCCGTGAATGTATTTACACTCCCTCTCTTCAACAAGGGAGTGATTGATTACTTGTTGCACTTGTTCTTGGTCATTCAGACTGGTTAATAACTGCTGACCTGTTTAAAAATATACAAATTTTCTTGCTGGGTGTATCTTTGTATTTTGTATTTAAACCAAAAATTTAATTATTAAGATAGGAGATAAATATGGAATGTGGTTGCGGAAGAAGCCCAACTGGTAAATGTATCGGTTGGCACAAACTCTCTGAAGAGGAGTTTCAAGAAAAACTTAAAGAGCATGAGGACAAAGATAACGAAGAGGAATAGATTCTATTCAAATATTCTACAACACCGAATTATTATATAAATAGTAGCTCCACCATCTCTATTGCTTCAAATTGGAATGCGACAAGAAGTTGGCGAGATCAAGTTGATAATGAAAGCGATATAAATTGGTACGTTGGATATTCGTTGAGTGATCCTTAAACTTTAATAAGGCTCTCTTCAGTTACAGTAGCCCCTTGGGTCTTAGGGGCTATAAGGCTAACCAATTAATTAGGGGCTCACAGGCATGCTATTTAGCTACACTAGTATTAATTTTTAATCACCAATATCGCAACAAAAAGAAAGGGCTAACTTTATGAATAGAAATGATAAGACACTAATAGCAAGCCCCTACTCTAGCTACCAAAAATGGCGAGACGAAAAGCCTATATGGTGGTCTGATGGTGATCTTAAAGGATGGGTACTTAGTCGGTATGATGACGTTCGTACCGTTATGAAAGATGCTAAAACTTTCTCATCCAAGTCCATGGGAGAAATGGAGAGTCAGACGGTCGCCCTGCCGCTGTTGACTGATGACCCCCCCAGGCACACACAATTGAGAGCTATCGTAAACACGGCTTTCACTACTCGAACACTTAAGGTAATGGAATCAGGAGTTAAGGATCTAGTTGAAGAGCTCTTGGATGCTATGAGCGGAAAGAGCGTGGTGGATATTTCGGCCGAATTTACTGGTCCACTTCCGGTAACAGTAATAGCACATATGATGGGCATTCCCGCCGAACGAGCGGACGATTTTAGACGTTGGTCTGATGCACTTACTGGAACCACTAAATCTCAAGATGTGGCTGAACGTATGCCTCTTGTTATGGAGATGGCTGGGTATTTCACATCACTTATTCCGGAGCGTCGTGAAAACCCTGGTAAGGATTTGGTCAGTGAAGTCGTGAATGCTGAGGTTGATGGCGAAAGCTTAAATGATCAGGACATCGCAGGTTTCTGTATGTTAATGCTTATTGCCGGGAACGAGACTACTACTAGTGTGCTAGCCAGTTTATTAAATTATCTTGCAGATGATCCAGAAACTTGGCAGGAACTTAGAGAAAATCCAGACAAAATAGATGCTGCTATCGAGGAGATTTTGCGTTATGACGCGCCCGTGCAGTGGGTTAATCGAAAAGCTACTCGGGATGTTGAGTTTCATGGCCAAACCATTAAGGCAGGCGAACCAGTTTATGTCTTTATGGGATCAGCTAACCGTGACCCTCGGCATTATGAGCATGCAGACGAGTTTCGCTTAGACAGGGGGCGCAGTGACCACCATAGCTTTGGACATGGCATTCACTTCTGTATCGGGGCACCTCTCGGGCGATTAGAGGCTCGGTATGCAATGGAGGGCCTATTAAGGCGATATAAATCAATCAGCCATGCTCAAAGTGCTATGAACGAGCGCACTCATTCCACAATGCTGCGCGGCTTTCA
>JBLIIR010000066.1:0-5259 GCA_047635255.1 Porticoccus sp.
TTTCACCGCAAGGTGAAGGAGTACGAGTTGACACCGGGGTCGCTGAGGGTGGCGAAGTGTCAAGATTTTATGATCCTATGATTTCAAAGCTAATAGCTTACGGATCTGATCGCAACGAGGCCATTAAAAGAATGATTGATGCTTTGGATGCTTACTATATTCGTGGCGTCCAACACAATATTAGTTTTTTGAGTGCTCTTGTAGCCCATCCTCGTTTTAACTCTGGAGAGCTCACAACTAATTTTATTAACGATGAATATCCAAATGGATTTAACCCTGATCTCGTATTTCAGGATGACCCCGCTATCTGTGTTGTAGCGGCCACAGTAATCCATAAAAAGCATAATGATAGAGGAGCCATGATTTCTGGCCAGCTGTCTGGCCATGAGTATATTCCACTAGAAGAGCTGGTTGTCATTATGGATAATGGGGCTACTGCGCATCA
Source organism: Porticoccus sp. (assembly GCA_047635255.1). Classification (GTDB taxonomy): domain Bacteria; phylum Pseudomonadota; class Gammaproteobacteria; order Pseudomonadales; family Porticoccaceae; genus Porticoccus. The sequence goes on from JBLIIR010000066.1 coordinate 446, forward strand.
AGTAACAGTTGAGGGTTCTAATCAAATTTATAGCGTTACGCTTGACGATACAGTTTATTGCATTGAAACTGATTGGCGTATTGGTGAAGCTTTATTTAAGGCAAATATCAATGGTAGGACTATTTGCCTGCAGGTAGATGAGGTAGGGCGAGCCCTCCATTTATTTCACCGAGGTGCAAAAAAAGAAGCTCTCGTGGTCTCTCCTAGAGTGGCAGAACTTAGTTGCCATATGTTGACTAAAGAGCCACCCGATATGTCCAAATACTTGCTTTCCCCAATGCCCGGTTTGCTTGTTAAGCTAACAGTAAAAGTTGGCGATATTGTTCAGATAGGCCAAGAGCTGGCAGTTGTAGAGGCCATGAAAATGGAAAATAGCTTGCATGCTATTTCTGAAGGGGTAGTTAAAAAGACCCCGGCTAATGTTGGAGATATCCTAGCGGTTGGACAACTAATTATTGAATTCAAGTAAGTGGTACGTGCTTATGGCTGTATTATTTTGGATTCGATGCTTTAAGGAAATAATATTGTGCTGAAGGGGTAATAATATTGCAGTTGACTTGTAGCGAGCTGGCAAAAAATGTACTGCTTGGTGACAGGCGTGCTTTATCTAAGGCTATCACTTTAGTTGAATCAGTTCTTCCGACTCACCGAGAGGATGCATTAGAGTTGCTTGAACTTCTTGTACCGCATACTGGTAATTCTATTAGGATTGGAATTTCTGGTGCTCCAGGCGTAGGTAAATCAACTTTTATCGAATCATTTGGCAATTATGTTATTGATCAGGGCCATAGAGTTGCCGTCTTGGCAGTAGATCCGACGTCCTCTGTCAGCGGAGGCTCCATACTAGGAGATAAGACGCGGATGGAGGTCTTGTCAAGAAAAGAGAATGCATATATCCGGCCTTCTCCAGCAGGTAAAATATTAGGCGGAGTGACCCGAAGAACGCGAGAAACACTATTGTTGTGCGAAGCCGCCGGTTTTGATGTGATTTTTGTGGAGACTGTTGGAGTGGGTCAGTCAGAAACCCTTGTAGCAGAAATGACAGACATGTTCCTACTGTTGTTATCGCCTGGTAGTGGCGATGAGCTCCAAGGGATCAAGCGCGGCATTATGGAGCTTGCTGATTTAATTCTTGTAAATAAATCTGATGGAGACCAGTTGCCTGCGGCTAACCGTACAGTTTCTGACTACCAGTTGGCGCTACATTTTCTGCATAGCCGGAGTCTGAATTGGAAAGCTAGAGTGCAGGCAATATCTGCCCTTACCAGCCAGGGTATTGATGCGGTATGGCAGACTGTTATTGAATATCGGAATTTATTGGAACATGCTGGAGAAATATCATCACGTCGAACGGCGCAATCCTGTGCTTGGATGTGGAGTGAAACGGCCGATGAGCTTCTGACGGAACTAAAAGAAAATAAGTCAGTTATGGCTCTAGCTGAAGATTTAGAGCGCGAGGTAAAAGAAGGCTTGCTGCCTCCTACGGTTGCAGCAAAAAGACTGATTCAAACATTTAGGCGGTAGATGAAAAATAGACGCGAATTCGGAAATAAGAAGGTGATCCATGATTGGAAATCTTAATCATATAGCCATTGTCGTGCCCGATCTTGATAAAGCTGTAGTTGTATATCGTGACGCATTAGGCGCAAAAGTCTCTGCTCCAGTGGACCTACCAGAACACGGTGTGCGAGTAGTATTTATAGAATTAATTAATGCCAAAATAGAACTGCTTCTGCCTATTGGAATGGATTCTCCAATAGCTAAGTTTTTAGAGCGTAATCCTGATGGAGGTATGCACCATATTTGTTACGAGGTAGAAGATCTTATTGATGCAAAGAAAAAGTGCATCAGTCAAGGATTACGAGTCTTGGACAGCGAGGAGCCTAAAATTGGCGCTCACGGGAAGCCTGTTATATTTCTTCACCCAAAGGACTTATGTGGCACCCTCATAGAGTTAGAGCAAGTGTAGAAAAATGGGCAGAGCTGGTAGCTCTTAGTCGTTTTTTTCAGATTGATAATATTCCATGAGTATCTTTGCTACTTCTGGGCGGGAAAATTCCGGAGGAGGAGCTATCCCTTCGCTTAGTATTTGTCGAACCTTAGTGCCAGATAGTATGATGAAGTCTTCTTTTGTGTGATCTTTCGCTTCATTCATCATTACTACTTTGTCTAATTTTTTTGAATATGCGGTATGGTCTGCGCGAAAAATTTCTATCTCAAGTGAGCCAGCGGGTACTTTTTCATCAAAAATTGTTTGAGCATCAAACGCTCCATAGTAATCTCCGACACCAGCATGATCTCGACCCACAATTAAGTGTGTGGCACCCATATTTTGTCGGAAAATAGCATGAAGAACTGCTTCTCTTGGGCCAGCATAAAGCATATCGAAACCATATCCATTAACCATGACTGAATTTTCTGGGAAGTACACTTCCACCATCTTTCGAATGCAGTTATCACGAACAGATGCAGGAATGTCACCTTGCTTTAATTTGCCGAGCAGCATATGAACGATTACACCATCTGCGTCAAGTCGTTCCATTGCCATGCGACATAGCTCTTCATGCGCTCGATGCATAGGATTTCGAGTTTGGAACGCTACAACTTTTTCCCAGCCTCGAGCTTGAATTTCATCACGGATCTCTTGTGCTGTTCTAAACGTATCTGGAAAATCATGCTTAAAATAACTGAAACTTAGCACTTCAATTTTTCCAGAAATTAGGTGATTTCCTAAGCTAGAAAATGTAGAAAATCCTGGGTGCTTGGGGTCTAAGGTACCAAAAATTTCTTTTGCTATAGCTTGAATTTCTTCATCGGAAACTAACTCGATATCATCCACGTCCATGATTGCCATGACTGGATGCCCCTGAGTATTTGGATCTCTTAAGGCAATACGCTTGGCATTTTTTATCTCACTAATGTCATCAGTGAGATTGATGATTGGCGTTGGCCAAAATAATCCTTGTGTTGTATGTAAGGTTTTAGCAACACTTAGCGTATCCTTGAGATTCATGTAGCCCTTCAAGGGGTTAAAGTAGCCGGCACCCAGCATTACCGCATTTGCTGCAGCTGAAGAATTCATAACCAGAGAAGGCAAGTAGGATGCCTCTTGCGTTAGCTTATCGCGCTTTTCTTTGTCATACACAAACAGTGGATTTAGTTTTTTCGAGCCATGAGGCTTGATCACGTGATGCTCTCCTGTGGGGTTGACTGTCTGATGAAAATTGCATTTATAATTATAAGGTGCAAATAGAGCTCATCGGAGGAATATCCGGCCCAATTTCTCTAAACTTAAATCTTGGTTGCGCCTGATTCTGTGAGGGTGGCATAATATCGAGTATTTCTTTATTTTTCCACCCAAGACAAGAGCGGAGTTGCTTTTGTTGAATGCTACCATGTAAAAACGACTACACGATGTAGCATTAAATACGAAAACAGCGTTCACGACTGGTGTTTATGTCGCTATAATGCACCTTTATATTTTCGCAATATATGTATCTATCTTGCCTTAAGCACGAATAACATGGAGAAGAGAATGAGTCAATTTACAAAGACGGGCTTTGCTGTTGCATCACTGGTGATATTGCTAGGGATTGCAGGTTGCGGGTCTGATGAAAAAGAATTGATACTTACTCCTCAGCAAGAAAAAGAAATTGCTGAACGACTCACTCCGATAGGTGAGGTAGTTTTACAAAAAGATATAGCCACTTCTATGCCGGCTATTGTAAGTACTGTATCTGCTCCAAAAGTGGAACTTTCAGAAGGTTCAGAGCATATTATAAAGATGTTAAATTCTGGTTCCGGTGGAAATATGATTTTTGAGCCTGCTGTGATTAAAGTATCTAAAGGCGATACCATCCATTTTAAAGCGACAGATATGTCGCACAATTCAGTCTCCATGGACGGTATGATTCCAGAGGGTGCTTCTAGTTGGGCTGGACAATTAAACCAAGATATAACCGTTAAGCTGGATAGTGAAGGGGTCTATGTCTACCAATGTGATCCACATGCTATGATGGCTATGATCGGCGTTATTCAGGTTGGAGAAGCTGTCAACCTCAGTGAGGTAAAAAATGCAGCAATCGATAAGAAATCAACTTTTATGATGAATTCAGACAGATTGGATACTTACTTATCGCAGTTGTAAGATAAACTGCTGGGCGATCTTATTTAATAGCTAGGAATCCTTCAAAGCAGAGATACTTTTGCACCGTGTTGATGTCAATAAACCCTGCTCTTCTTAACATATCTAGGTTGCCCTGCGTAGAAAAAGGTTCTAATACACCTTTTAGACTTCTAGACTTAGCAATTATTTCATCAGCAGAATAACCTTGTCGAATCTTATAGTCGTTATATAGGGCGCTCAGGATATCTTGAAAGCGTGCATCTGCACCACGTACTTTTTCAAACAACAATAGAGCTCCCCCCCAATTTAATCTGTCATAAAGCTTATCGATCAATTTTTGACGAACTGATGTATTTATAAATTGAACGGTGTAGTAGCAAACAATTAAATCTGCGTTATCCATCTCTAATTCGATGACATCAGCAGCAGTAAAAGAAACATTTAACCCTTTTATTTTAGCGGCCTTATCATTGGCTTTTTTGATCATATCTTTTTCTATGTCTATACCAATAAAGCGGGCCCCTAATTTTTTTTGATTATGCAGCCCAAGCTTTAGGGTTAGGGTACCTGTAGAGCAACCCACCTCATAGCATAAAGAATCTGGCTTAATAAAAAAATCACTCATATCACATATGAGGTCATGTCCTTCTTCGTAGAGGGGAACTGATTTGGATATATGGTCATCAAA
>JBLIIR010000067.1:0-5192 GCA_047635255.1 Porticoccus sp.
AGTGATAATTTCTTCATTCAGTTCTCACTATTTCGTCATTCTTCCAATCACCACAATACTTTTTACCATCAAAGAAAATATAAACGCCCCGCCCGCTCCTTTTACTATTTTTGAAACCCCCGACATATCGATCTCCGTTGGAGAAGCTGTAGGCTCCTTGCCCGTGCGGCATGTCATTCCTGAACTCACCAACATACTTGCTGCCATCGACAACAGTTAAAGTACCCTGTCCGTGATACTTATCATCCTTGAATTCACCGATATATTTGCTGCCATCCGCATCAATGTAAGTGTTTTTCCCGTTTTTCATTTAACTTCCATTTCAGCTTTCAATTCATTGCACACAGAAAAAACTACTCCCACTCAATAGTTGCAGGCGGCTTACTAGAAACATCATAAACCACTCTAGATATCCCTTTAATTTCGTTAATTATTCTATTAGATACCTTTTCTAATAAATCATAGGGAAGGTGAGCCCATCTTGCAGTCATAAAATCAATTGTCTCTACGGCTCTTAGCGCAACCACATATTCATATCGACGAGCGTCCCCTACTACACCTACAGACTTTACGGGAAGAAAAACTACGAATGCCTGACTTGTTTTATGATACCAGTCTGAATTATGTAGCTCCTCGATAAAAATGGCGTCTGCTTCTCTCAGTAAATCGGCATATTCTTTCTTAACTTCACCTAAGATCCGGACACCTAACCCAGGTCCTGGAAATGGATGTCGATATACCATGTCATAGGGAAGTCCCAGCTCAACACCAATCTTCCGCACCTCATCTTTAAATAGTTCGCGCAAAGGCTCAACTAGCGCCATTTTCATGGTTTCAGGAAGACCGCCCACATTATGGTGGGATTTTATTACATGAGCCTTGCCAGTCTTAGAAGCAGCTGACTCAATGACATCTGGGTAAATGGTTCCCTGTGCCAACCACTTAACATCCTTAATGGCTGTAGCTTCTTTGTCAAAGATGTCAATAAAGGTCTTACCAATTATTTTACGTTTTTGCTCAGGATCAGCTTCCCCTTCAAGCCTTTTCAAGAAAAGCTCTTCCGCGTCAGCACGTATAACCTTTATCCCCATATTCTTGGCAAACATGTTCATAACCTGATCGCCTTCATTTTTTCTTAGCAACCCATTATCTACGAACACACAAGTTAACTGGTCGCCGATCGCCTTGCTCAATAAGGCGGCAACAACCGATGAGTCAACGCCACCAGACAGCCCCAGCAAAACCTTGTCAGTTCCAACTTGCGTGCGAATACGCGTTATGGCTTCGTCAGCAATCATAGCTGAATTCCATGATTTGTCGCATTGACAGATATCGACAATGAACTTCTCGAATATACCCATACCTTGCAGTGTATGCGTTACTTCAGGATGAAACTGCAAACCATAAAATTGTCTAGACTGATCAAACATACCTGCAATTGGACATGAATCAGTTGAAGCCATCAGTTTAAAGTTCGATGGCATTTTTGTAACCTGGTCACCGTGACTCATCCATACATCAAGCCAGCTACAATTTTTCTGATCAATTTGATCTGCCAGACCTTTGAGCAACAGACTATCGTTGTGAGCTTTTATTCGAGCGGAACCAAATTCATGAATCTTTGAGTTTTGAACTTCACCGCCCAGTTGTTCTGCCATCATTTGCATGCCGTAACAAATGCCTAATACGGGAACCCCTATCTCAAATACCTGGGCGGGGGCTCTTGGAGATTTCCCTTCTGCTACAGACTCTGGACCACCTGCCAATATGATCCCGCTGGGATCATATGCAATGATTTCAGCATTACTTATATCGAATGCCCGAATCTCAGAATATACGCCAACCTCCCTTACTCGTCTGGCAATAAGCTGGGTATATTGGGAGCCGAAATCAATAATTAAAATTTTCTTAGATTTAATGTTAAGCATAGTGAATTATAAGACCATCTGTTTGTTTATTGATAGAGAGTTAAAAAGGCTGCGATTCGCAGCCTTTTATGCATAAATAAATTCTAGGTAGAATGATTATCTTCGAGGATAGTTCGGCGCTTCTTTGCTAACAGATACGTCATGCACATGGCTCTCGTTCATTCCCGCCGTAGTAACACGAACAAAAGTTGGCTTTGTCCGTAATGTATTTATATCGATGCTGCCGGTGTAACCCATGGCAGATCTTACCCCACCCATCATTTGGTGAATGATGGATGATATTGGCCCCTTGTAAGGAACACGTCCTTCGATGCCCTCTGGCACTAACTTTTCTGCACCTTTAGAGGAATCCTGAAAATAACGATCGCTTGAGCCAATTGTTTGGGACATGGCGCCCATAGATCCCATTCCGCGATAGGACTTATAAGTACGTCCTTCGTAAAATTCTATCTCACCTGGAGATTCTTCTGTTCCAGCGAACAGTGAGCCCATCATGACAGAGTGTGCGCCAGCCGCCAGGGCTTTAACGACATCGCCAGAAAAACGAATACCTCCATCGGCGATAATGGGGATATCTTTGCCCTTCAAGGCCTCAACAACATTAGCTATAGCCGTGATTTGAGGCACTCCAATACCTGTAACAATCCTAGTAGTGCATATGGAACCAGGGCCAATGCCAACTTTTACACCATCAGCCCCGGCTTCAGCTAATGCTATTGCGGCCTCTGCAGAAGCAATATTTCCGGCGATTACATCTACTGATGGGTGTTGAGTTTTAATTTGACGAACACGATTTATAACATTGAAAGAATGTCCATGGGCTGTATCTATAACAAGTACGTCAACTCCAGCCTTGATTAAAGCTGAGACCCTGTCATCGGTATCTGGACTGGTGCCGATTGATGCCCCTACCCTCAGGCGCCCCTGATCGTCTTTGCAGGCATTCGGGAACTTTTCAGCTTTATCTATATCTTTTACAGTTATCAAGCCGCGTAATTGAAACATTTCACTAACAACTAATATTTTTTCTATCCGATGCTTATGGAGCAAGCTTTTGATTGCGTCGGCATTAGCACCCTCAAGCACAGTCACTAACCTTTCTTTGGGTGTCATTATCGCTGACACAGGTAAATCTAAGCTAGGCTCAAAACGCACATCGCGACGCGTGACAATGCCAACAAGCTCACCATCTTCTAATACTGGGACGCCAGAAATATTGTACTCTGCGGTTAGTTCTACCAGCTCTCTGACTGATGCAGAGGCATTAATCGTTATTGGATCTTTGACAACACCGCTCTCATATTTCTTAACAGCACGAACTTCTTGAGCTTGATGTTCAATGCTCATACTTTTATGAATAATGCCAATACCGCCTTCTTGGGCTAATGCAATAGCAAGCCTAGACTCAGTAACTGTATCCATTGCAGCTGAAACAAGAGGTATATTTAGATCAATAGATCGGGATAAACGGGTTTTAAGTGAAACATCTTTTGCAGTGACCTCGGAGTAACCGGGGACTAATAGGACATCATCGAAGGTTAATGCTTCTTCAGCTATTCTTAGCATCTGTTTAGCTTACCTCATCATAATTTTTTTTAACACTGCTTGTTTTTGGCAAACCAAACAACAAACAGAGAGCGATTAAAGCAAGCGGGCTATTATAAGCCTACAGTCAGTGAAAAACACTATTTTTAACCTATTGCCTAAATAAGTCCTCACAAGAAACTTTAAGTCATGAATTTATTCGTTGACTCCAGGTGGCAAGAATGGAGAATAAAGCAATGGAAAAACCATCTGCCACATATACTGTTTCCCAGCTCAACAGAAGAGCCCGCCAGCTGCTAGAAGCGCAATTTCCTTTAATTTGGGTAGAAGGGGAAATATCCAACTTATCCAAACCTGGGTCTGGCCACTGGTACTTTACACTCAAAGACGAAGTTGCCCAAATCAGCTGCGCTATGTTTCGTAGCCAAAATTCTAAAAGTCGCTTTATGCCTGACAATGGAGCAAAGGCATTAGCTCGATGCAGAGTGAGTATTTATGAAGGTCGTGGAGACTTCCAGCTGATTATTGAGCATATTGAGGAAGCAGGATTCGGCGCCCTACAGAGACAATTTAATGAGCTAAAAGAACGCTTGTTGCAGCAAGGCATGTTTGATAAAAAACACAAACAGACTCTGCCAGCCTACCCAAAAAGAATAGGAATTATAACGTCGCCTACAGGGGCAGCTGTGCGAGACATATTGTCGGTTCTAAAAAGGCGATATCCAGCAACAAGAGTCACTATCTACCCAAGCATAGTGCAAGGAAGAAACTCTCAGGGCAATAGTGCTGCATATGAGCTCGCCAATAGGATAATTTGCGCGAATACAGATAAAACTTGTGATGTTCTTGTTCTTTCGCGCGGTGGAGGATCACTAGAGGACTTATGGGCATTTAACGAGGAAATACTTGCTCAAGCTATTTACGATAGCGGCATTCCCATTATTAGCGCTGTTGGCCATGAGACAGACTCAACGATTGCTGATTTTGTAGCCGATTACAGGGCCGAAACCCCCTCTGCAGCTGCTGTGATTGTCAGCCCTGATGCTAGTGCACTTATTCTTGGTCTTGAGAGAAAAGAAGAGAACTTAAAAGAAATTATTTTTCGTCACTTGCAAGCAAAGGGGCAGCATGTGGATGGCCTATATCGCAGAATACGAAATCCTGTCGATTTTCTTTTATATATCAAATCCCAGTTAACAAACCTAGAGCTAAGGCTTCAGCAGAGCGCCGCAGTAAAATTTCGGAATTACAGTATTGTCTTAAGAAATCTTGATGAAAAAGTTACGCGATCACACCCCAGCAGTCAACTTTCCAGTCTTCGGGGTAAAACTGAACTCTTAGAACAGCAGCTGAAAAAAGGTATTCTGGCGCTTTTATCTCAAAAACAGCAGGAATGGGAAAATACTGCAAGACTTTTGCATACAATTAGCCCTCTAAATACGCTGCAAAGAGGTTATGCTATTGTTTTGGATAAGCAAGAAAAAGTGTTACAGCATATTGCTAATATAGGGGTTGGCGATCAAGTGTCCACCAGGCTAATAGACGGCATACTACTTAGCACCATTGATGAAATAATACCGGAAAAAAATAATGACGCATAAATACAGTAGTTTTTTAGCAGTCACACTATTTTCTGTGTGTTTGATTCAGCCAATACTGGCACAAAGCACCAGTCCGGCAACAGAAAAACATACCTTAGAAGACAAATCTTTTGTTTGG
>JBLIIR010000068.1:0-5137 GCA_047635255.1 Porticoccus sp.
TATTCTTCTTGCCTGGAGGTCTGGCCATTATAGCAACACCAGCTTCCAGCAAATCATCACTTGTTAGTTCAAGGTAAGAGTGCCCTCCACCAAAGAGTTTGGGAAACAACTCCTGAAAAGAAGCATTAATCAAATCAAATGTTTCTTTAAATCTAGCACGGGTTTCTCTATCTATTTTTCGAATAGCATTTTCAAGGGTTGCTAATGCTTCTTGTAGTTCATCATTCTGTTTATCTAAGTATTTTTTTCTCTCAGACCCAACACTATATTCATCAATTGCAGCTAAATTAATTGGCCCTAGGCGCTGAACACGATTGGATATTTTTTCTAGAGCTTGTTCTAAATCAACAAGCTCTAATTCATCTGGCAATAAAATAAGCAAGTCTTTAAGCTCAAAACCATATTCACTGATTTGCTCAACTATAGTCTGACTACGTGTCTCTAGATCTTGTGACGACAAGCGTTGCTGTTCAAGCAAAGAGCGCTCCTGCTGAATGTCAGTCTCTAGGGAATTTCTTTGCTGCTCAAGCTCGCGCATTAAACGCTCCAGCTCTTCAACTTCTCTTCTGGAGCCAAGCAACTCATTCTCGACTTTAAGCCTTAGCTCTAGCTGAATAGCCAGCTCCTCTTTTAGCTCTACACTTGGGTCCTCATCCTGATTGGAAGATTCACGCAATTGCTGTCTTTTCTCGCCCAAGCGAGCTGTCTGGTGTTCTAGCCGTTCGATGCCCTCAAGGATAGACTGCAATTTTGTGCTTGCTGATCCCTCCCTCATTGCTAAATCATGCGCTTGGTCTCGATCAACCTGAGACACTTGTCTGATGTCACCCAAAATAATTCTTTTTGCGTCACGCTGAAGCAGTAACTTCTCTTTTTGTTGTGCATTATTTTTTATCACAACTAAGGTTAGATCTAATCTTTCATGAGCATCCGATAAGTTTTTTTGTTCAATTTTTTTCTGCGTATTGGCTTCTTTTAACTCATCTTTCATTCTTTTCCAGCGCACAGTAAAATGACTCATCTGTATTTCATTTGCATTGATTTTAGAGCGCAATTCTGCCTGTTTATTCTGCTGTACCGCTAAATCATTCCTATCAGTTTCTCTTTGAGACTCTAATTTCCACAATTGCTGTTCATTTATATATTTTTGTTGCCCAATTTTATCAGTTTGAATTTGGCAATCTACTAGCTCTTTTTCTAAAGACTCCAGCTCTATCTTTCTCTCTAGCGTCCCTTTAATTGAATCCTGATCTCGGGCAATTCGTAACCAGTTTCGTCCCAGCCATAACCCATCTGACGTCACCACAGACTGACCAGCCTTCAATTTACCTCTAAGTGCTAATGCAGAGTCCAAATCATCAACCGCATAAATATTATGAAGCATGACTGGAAGGTAGTTATTCGAAGATTCGCTCTTAATTTTACCTAAAAGAGATTTAGTTATATCTAGTGAAACATTGGCGTCTTGATCATAAGAAGAGCGCTCTATCAACATTAATTCGCCCTGAGATAGAGGGCTCATGCTGATGTCCAAACTATCGATTTTTTCTACACATACTGCCTGCAAGTAGCGCCCTAAAACCATCTCAATTGCAGTCTCCCAGCCAGACTCAACCTCAATTTTTTCAGCTAGGCGCGGATTTTTTTCAATATTTTTTCGTTCTAGCCACAGTTGGCTTTTATCATCACCCAGTAACGATTTATCCAAAGCTTCTAGTGAAGATTTTCTGCCTGACATATTTTGCAGACTGGTTCGAGATTCATCTAGGCGGGCATCTAATAATTGCGCATTAGTTCGAAAATTGTCAATTTTGACTGATATCTGCTCCAGATTATATTTTTTTAAACTAAGCCTTGCTTCTGTTTCTGCTAACTTTTTTTCTAAAATATTCAGCTCTTTCTTCAAAGAAATATCGCTTAAGCCCTGATATTCACAGGTGATTTTATCTATTTTTTCAGTTAAGTCACTCAGTAGCTGCTCTAAGAAATTAATCTTTGATTGCTGCACTTCGCCTTGCTGGGATGGACCTGAAGAGTTTTGTATAAATTCATCCCAAGAAATATACCAGGCTTTCATTTCTTCTTCGGCCTGTTGAAGCGAGGATCGCGACAAACTTTCTTTTGTACGAGTTTCCTCAAGCACAGGAAGCACTTCTTGTAACTCTAACTCCAAAGCTTTTCTTTTTTCGCGATCTAAAAATAAATGCTTCTCAGTCTCAATAAAGCCCTGTTCTGTTTCCTCAAAGTCTTTTTTTAGCTCCTGCGCGCGATCCCGCGTATATTGAATTGCCTGTTCAATTCGAGACACTTCAGAGCCTGTCGAATAGTACCTGCCCTGAATTAAATTTAACGAGTCCCCAAGCTCAGTATAGTTAACACGGTGTTTTTCTAGCATACCATCGCATTCAATGCGGCTAGCGACTGTTTTTTCTATTTTCAACTCATGCCCTGCAATAATCTTAAGGTGCTCGGTGACATGTTTCGCCATAAAGCGCCATTTTAAAGCCAGAAACTTGGCTTTAAAATGGCGCTCATCTTTTTTCAACTCTGTATATTTTTCTGCAGCTCTAGCTTGACGTTCAAGCCGATTCAATTGATTTCCCAGCTCTTCACGTATATCAGCAAGTCTTTCTAAGTTTTCCTTTGTTCTCTTAATCCGGCTTTCCGTGTCTTTTCGGCGTTCTTTGTATTTAGATATACCTGCAGCCTCTTCAATATAAACCCGAAGCTCTTCTGGCCTAGTGTCAATAAGGGTTGATATCATCCCCTGTTCAATAATTGCGTAACTTCGTGGACCCAAACCGGTGCCTAAAAAAATACCAGTAATATCTCTACGGCGACATTTATCACCATTTAAGTAATAGTTCGACTGGCTATCTCTTGTAACTTTCCGCTTAATAGAGATCTCGCCCCAGCTAGCATATTCTCCGCCGAGACCACCATCGGAATTATCAAAAATCAGTTCAACAGAAGCCTGGCCGACTGCTTTTCGGCTGCCGGAACCATTAAAGATAACATCTGTTATCGATTCCCCACGCAACTGTTTCGCGGAACTCTCACCCATAACCCAGCGAACTGCATCTATGATGTTTGATTTTCCACATCCATTGGGCCCAACTATTGCACATAAACTACTGGGCAACACAACTGTAGTAGCGTCCACAAAGGACTTAAAGCCAGCCATTTTAATGCACTTTAAACGCATGAATATCTCTTCTCATGGTGTGTTGCAATATGCTAAACGAGCTCACCTGTACTCACAAGCCTATATCTTCTTATTAATCTGTATCTGTGTAGTTCGCGACCCCTTCATCTTGATCTTTCCAGTTGACCCCTGGTAATCGCCATGAGAAGGAGTCACGGAACCTGATGCAGAAACTCTAGCAACAATCTCTAAAAAATCGACCGAAGATAAAAGCTTTCCGCCCATCATAGACATAGTATCGTCCAAAATAACAGTTGCAGGAAAATCGTCCACAAGTAACTTTATTGCTGCCAAAGGCTTTGGGTCGCCTCCCCATTCTTTCGCATAAACATACATAACCTGACCTTTTGTAATTTTATATTCTGGGGATACCGATATCTTTATAGATAGAGTGAAAATATCCTCTTTAAGCAGTTCTTGAGCATGGGAAATTCCTGATTTTAGTGCATCAGCCTCTGCGGTGTTTACAGGAATGACCAACAATGCATTCTTCCAGCTCTTAATGGCTAACTTGTAATTATTTGACTCAAAATAGCGGATTCCTTGAAGGCCTAAAGCTATTGGATTGCTTGGGTTTAAACTTAACGCATCATCTAAAATAAGGTTTACCTTCTCGCTAAATTTTTTATCTTCTAGAAAATATGTTGCCTGCGCATATTCTGACATTAGCTCGGAATCATTAGGTCTAGCACTTAAGGCCTTGAAATAAGATGACTGCGCGCGCTTAAAATTACCATCTTCCATTTGAAGTTGCGCTAATGTCACCAGATAAAATGGATGATCGGGCTCGCTCAGCAGTCTACTAGACATTTTTTCCTGTATTTTCTTGCTTAAGGCTTGACGATCTATGTCGCTCATAGAAGTAGAGGCGCGTTTTTTTAATAAATCTGTAATATTAAGATCAGCGCTGGCACCTAAGTAATGATATAAGCTAAACGCAAATATAGGCATCAATAACAAACTGAGGAGAATTATCCATGCACCCCTATCTGTATGCTCTTTTTCTGGAGACGTGGATTCATTGACCGCATCCAGTAGTAAGATACGTTTTTGCTCCAACAAAAGTTCGGAGTATTCTGCATAGTTAATTACACCCCCTGCCAACTGCAAGTCTAGCTCCGCTTGTTGATCTTTAAATGCAAGAATATTTTCTTCTATTTTTTCATCAGGGCGCAGGGGGAATATTTCCTGCCGGATCCTACTTTTAAGCAAAGGAGTAATAATAAAAATTGCAGCCAAAAGGACAAGAAAGGCAAAAACTAGCCACATCATTTACTGGCCCCATCGGAATCAAAACGTCTATTTTTATGGGTCTCCATCAGGAGCTCCTCTAGATGCAACTGCTCACTGGCCTTAAATTTAACAACAGTGTGATTTTCAACTAAACGAGAACGACGTATAAAAAAAACAAAGGTCAAACCAACCAAAAATAGAGCGCCCGGGGCAAACCAAAGAGCAAAAGTCGCTGCCTTTAAAGGGGGGCGATACGTCACAAAGTCACCATAACGGGCCACCAAAAAGCTAACGATATCGTCATCGGACTTGCCTGCTTCAAGCATAAGATAAACTTGATCTCTCAAATCAACAGCTATAAGTGAATTTGAATCAGCCAAATTTTGATTTTGACATTTCGGGCAACGCAGTTCATTATTTAAAGTATGATAACGATGGCGAAGCTGCTCTGAAGAAAAAAATCTCGCCTCTAAAGCCAAAGCAGTCCAGCTAAATGCCATCAATAATATCAACAAAGTGCCGTATAATCTTCTGCTCACTTGTTTCTTTCCTTGGTTTCTAAACATTGGCTAGCATGTAACGTTTTGCGCTTTATTCCTCAAATGCCTTTTCTGCAGCACGGAATGCTTCTTGCAAGGCAGGAGCTCCAATGTAGGGTGCTGTATGTAACAGTATTTCCTGTATTTCTTCTTTGGACCA
>JBLIIR010000069.1:0-4641 GCA_047635255.1 Porticoccus sp.
CAGGATACACTCAACAATTTTTACGCCTGGCTGGAGCGTTACTTAACGGAGAATACATTTGTTGCCGGTGATTCATTTACAATGGCTGACATTACTGCTTTCTGTGCTGTTGATTTTGCCAAATGGGCTGAAAGAGAAATTCCAGAAGGTAATACTCGATCTCTCGAGTGGTACAATAAAGTCTCTATGAGAGACAGCGCAAAAGCCTGATAGTAGTTAATTTAAAGCAGCCTATCGATAAGTTTGTAAGCCAGCTGGCATATCCGAACTACAACTTATAACCCTGAAATGATTTGCAGGTTTCAAATAAATGACACTAACAGCGATACCAAATAGACCGACTTAGCCAGGAGTAAGATATTTTATGGACGTAGCTGGATATAGTCTTATATTTATTTTTGGCAATTTTGTTGCTGGGGCAGTAGTTACTTTACTGGCCTTCAGTATTCGCAACCACTACAAACAGGCTGCATCTGATCTAGTAGTAAAAAACTTAACTCATGAGCTAGGTGTGACTCGGGATGTATTAGCATCAAGAGAAAAAGATGTTGCGTTACTTGGCTCTGATAAAACTTTATTAGAGGTCCGCCTAGAAAGCGATAAAATTAGATACGAAGAACAACTGGCGTTGTTAAAGCAAGCGCGTGAAAGTTTAAGTCAAGAATTTGAAAATTTAGCCAATCGCATTTTTGATGCCAAGCAAGAAAAGTTTTCACAGGAGAGCAAGCTTGCCCTTAACTCCTCTATTGACCCGTTACGTGAGGAGATAACTGGATTTCGCAAGCAGGTAGAAGAGGCCTACCATAATGAAAATGCCAATAGGAATAAACTGATTGGACAGGTAGTAGAATTGCAAAAACAGGCACAACAGGTGGGAGAAGACGCGGTTCAGCTGGCAAGTGCATTAAAAGGTGATAGTAAATTTCAGGGAAATTGGGGGGAGGTCGTATTAGAGCGATTGCTCGAGGATTCAGGTCTTACCAAGGGTCGGGAGTACGTGGTTCAAGCGTCTCATTATAATGATGAGGGGCATCGTCGGAATCCAGATGTGATTATTCATATGCCTGATCAAAAAGATTTAGTTATCGATGCAAAAGTTTCACTAACAGATTACGAGCGCTACTGTCGAGCTTCTGACTCTAAAGAGAAAAAGTTGTTTTTAAAGCAACATGTCAATTCAATTAGAAATCATATTTCAGGGTTAAGCCGCAAAGCTTACGAACAGCTAGAAGGGATTAATACACTTGATTTTGTGTTGATCTTCGTACCAATAGAGGGAGCTTTTATGTTGGCCCTTCAGAATGACGATACTTTGTGTAAAGATGCCTATGATAAGGGAATTCTTCTTGTAAGCCCGAGCACTTTACTGGTTGTATTGAAGACTGTTCATAATGTATGGCGCTACGATAAGCAAAATCGTAACGCTGAAAGAATCGCTATAGAAGCCGGAAAACTCTACGATCAGCTTGCCTTGGTAGTAGACTCTTTGGATGAAGTTGGACGCCATATAGGAAAAAGCCAAGACGCATGGGATCAGGCTAAAAATCGCTTGGTTAACGGGCGAGGGAATCTAGTCAAAAGGTTTGATGATATCAGGAAGTTGGGAGCTCATAGTAAGCGAAAAATTCCAGAGACATGGAGCAAAGAGGCCTTGGATCAAGAAGATGCATCGTTGCTTCAGATGGATGCGGAACAAAAGGATGATTTGAAAACATAAAAGTTTTTATTAGCGCCGAGTATTTTCCGATCATTGGCTGAATATAAACGAAGACAGAAACCATGAATCCAGTTTTTTACACAGTATTAACAGTGAGCGCAGCGCTGATACTTCTTTTGTTGGGCGGGTATGCTTTCTTTCTTTATCTAGAAGTGCGAAAAAAAAACTTCCAGCAGAAACAATCTGCCATTGTTCTTTCGGAGGAGCTAGCCAAACGCCAGATTGGCTATCAAAATAGTATTCGAGTGATTGCTTCAGCGCTAGTTCAAGGCCAGGTGGGCTTAACAGAAGCAGCCATAAGAATAAGCAGATTATCTTCCTTGTTGAATCCTTTAGATAATAGTGACGGCTACCAAGTCTTTAGTCAGCTTACTCAGGCTACCTCGCATATTCCAATTTTAGAGAACTGGAAGCAACTAAGCAGGAAAGAACAAATTGATTTTGATAAAGAGAGGACGTCCATAGAAGACAATTTTCGGGATTTCATCTTGAGTTCGGCGAAAAAAATACTTGACTTGCAGTCAGGCAAATCAGAGCCCGTTTTTTTACTCAGCCGGTAAAGAGTGAATAGGAGTAAAAAATTGCACTCTGCCATCAGGTCAGTATACGAACAGAGTCAAATTAACTTGCTGCAAGGTATGGAACGGTGCCCGCAGCATCGCTGCTATCTATTATCTGAACAGTGCTGATGCTTCCTTTCACGCGAGATGCTCTAAATTCTTGGTAGTCTGGGTCATCAACAAAGGCCTTTGCCGCCTCCATGCTGGGGAATTCAACTAACGCTATCAGTGATGCCTCGGTGGGCTTGCCTTCTACATGCGTAATATTCGAACTTCTAGATAGGTATCTCCCCCCATGCTTATGCACAATGTCATGCACATTGTTGGCGTATCCAGAAATCCATGATTCGTCTGTAACGATGACTTCTCCAATTAGATAGGCGGGCATACTTTTCTCCGTTGCTAGGGAATCAATTAGAATATTATATGAATGGTCGGGAAACTTATAGTGTATAGCTTGCTTTTAATGATAGATCTTTACAGGCTCTGCATGTAAAAGCTAATGGCAAGCCAAGGTAGGTAGAGCATTGCACCGTAGGCTATGACCTTCCACGGTGGTTGAAGCGTGTAATTAGGATTAGCTATGATTGTCTCTTTATTCATTTGTAAGGATGTTGATATCTGTAATGCAACCAATGCGTAGAGGAAAGGAACGACCATCCCAGGGACCAATTGGTTGATTTCAGGAGGGGTCAATTTAAGGCATGTCATTAAAATAATAATAAAAATAGAGCCGTAATAGGGGACTTTTTTAGCTTTAATGGGCTCGTTCATGGTGTCGAAATTTTTCCAGAGAAAATACAACATGGAAAGTGGGCCAAAAAATAAAGAGCCGAAAAAAATCTGTAGAGGCGAGTAGATGTCTTTGTCTTGAATCTCTATGCTGTTCATCTAAGGATTTTCTACAGCGATGCGATCTTTGCCAAAAAATTCAGGGGCTTGAACTGACAATACTTTGAGTGGCTCGGAGGATGTTACTCTGACGGCATGAGGTGTGCCTTTGGGTATCCTTAAATAGTCTCCTGGCTCTATCGTAAGGTATTTATTACCTTCTTGAAATTCTCCTGTGCCCTCTAACACGTAGATAGTTTCTGTATGGTCAGCATGCTTGTGAAGCGGAACATGGCTTTTTATGACGATTAAAAAATCAGTTGAATGGCTATCACTAGAAAGTTTTTGGACATAAATATTACCAGCAGTATCAGGTATAGGCAGATCACCTAGGGCAAGTCTTTTAGATTGCACTGGTGATACCCCAATCAACATGATTGAGGTTAATAGAATAACCGAAGGTAAAATATTAGGAATCATTAGCTTTTCATCCATAGGTTTTGGATTAAATTTTTCAGCTCTTGGTAAGTTTTATTCCACCCAGGGCTGAAAAATCATCAATTAAGGCTAATATTAGCTCAAAAAAACTGCTTATGAAATATTGCTCAATAATGTATTTAAAGTCTCGCTTGGACGCATAGCCTTCTCAACTTTGACTGGATCAAGCTGGTAGTATCCACCAATGTCGGTCTTTCCTCCTTGGCAAGCAATAAGTTCTTCAACAATAAGCTGTTCGTTATCGCGAAGTTTTTGTGATAGCTCGCGGAATGTCTTTTGAAGATCGACATCGTCTTTTTGTGCTGCTAGATCTTCAGCCCAGTACAAGGCTAGATAAAAATGACTGCCCCGATTATCAAGCTCACAAACCTTGCGAGAGGGGGACTTCCCTGTTTCTAGGAGGCGACCTGTTGCCCTATCAAGCGCGTCTGCCAAAATTTGTGCTTTTGGGTTACCTGTTTTGATCGCAATATCTTCTAGAGAAACAGTCAGCGCAAGAAATTCACCTAGCGAATCCCATCGTAGGTGACCTTCCTCGACAAATTGCTGGACATGTTTTGGTGCTGAGCCTCCGGCCCCTGTTTCAAAAAGCCCTCCACCTGCCATTAATGGCACAATAGAAAGCATTTTTGCGCTAGTGCCTAATTCCAAAATAGGAAACAAGTCAGTTAAGTAGTCGCGTAACACGTTACCTGTAACGGAAATGGTGTCTTTGCCGCCTTTCAGTCTTTCCATGGTTAAGCGTATGGCTCTTTCTGGGGTCATGATTTCAATTCGAAGACCTTCTGTGTCATGGTCTTTCAGGTATTTTTTCACCTTTTTTATCATTTGAGCGTCATGCCCACGCTTAGCATCAAGCCAAAAAATTGCAGGCATGTCGCTGGCTCTGGCTCTTGTTACGGCTAGTTTTACCCAATCTTGAATGGGTGCATCCTTAGCCTGACACATTCGCCATATGTCACCTTTTTCAATATTTTCATGTTGAAGTACTACCTTTCCGCTCTTGGTGATGATGCGTATGGTGCCATTTGCAGG
>JBLIIR010000070.1:0-4597 GCA_047635255.1 Porticoccus sp.
AAAAAACAACAGTTATTCACACCTAGGGGGCGCCAATCAGCGCCACCAGCGCTTTAGCCGCTGCTTCATTACCGCCACATTTTAATGATTCATGAATAGCTATAAACCTTTTTTGTAGATTTTTTGCCTGCTCAGGGTGCTCAAAAAATCTCATTACCGCACCTGAAAGGTTTTTTATAGTTGCATTCTCTTCTAAGAATTCTGGAACCAATGGTTCATCTGCAAGAAGGTTTGGTAGCGCCACATATTTAACTTTCACCATTCTTGAAACCAAGGCATAAGTTAGTCTTCCTAAGCGATAAGCTACCACCATGGGTTTTTTTAAAAGCATAGCCTCTAGCGTCGACGTACCCGATGAAAGTAATACTACATCTGCTGCAGCCATCGCTAGGAGTGACTGGTCGCCTAAAAGCACCACTTCCAACAATGGGTGATCATCCAATATTTGATCTAACTCGGATTTTCGCTCTAGAGTAGCGGCAGGAATAATCACCTGCAAATCAGGCAAGCTATTCTTGCAGTGTTGCGCTACATTTAAAAACAAGCTCCCCAATTTTTGTATTTCTGATGCCCTGCTTCCAGGCATTAATGTTAGAATTGGCCCATCAGTTAACCCTAATGCTTGACGCGCTTTGTTTTTTTCTCCCTGTATTGGAAGCTCTTCCGCCAAGGGATGCCCAACACACACTACAGGTATACTATGTTGCTGATAGAAAGATTTTTCAAAAGGAAGCAATGTGATCATTAGGTCGACAGCACGAGCAATTTTTTTAACTCTGCCTTGCCTCCATGCCCATACGGAAGGACTTACGTAATGGGCAGTTTTAATACCTTTATTCCGTAATTTTTCCTCTAGACCAAGATTGAAGTCTGGGGAATCAATACCCACTACGAGATCAAATTTTTCAGCATAAAAATACTGAAACAAATTTTTTCTAATTCGAAATAGTTCTGGTAGTCTTTTTAATGGCTCAATAAACCCCATCACAGAAAGTCTGTCGATGGGAAACAGTGACACAAAACCCTCTTTGGTCATCTTGGAGCCACCTATTCCTTCGAAAATTGCATCAGGGTAATAGACTTTTAGTGCGCAAATTAGCCCGGCGCCCAACTGATCACCGGAAGATTCCCCTGCAACCATTCCTATTTTATAGGGCTGGCTCATAGCTTAGCGAATGATTCCGCGTGAAGACATTTTCACTGAATCTAACAATAGATTAACCTCAGAATATTGCGCTGCAAGCACATGAAGCTTTGTCAGCGCATCATCTAGAGAAAGTCCTTGGCGGTAAAGTATTTTGTACCCCTGCTTGATCGCCAAAATGGCATCCTTACTGAAACCTCTGCGTCTAAGACCTACTGAATTAATAGTTTTAGGTTCTGCAGGAGAGCCAAATGCAGTAACGTAAGCAGGGACATCTTGGGGCAAAAATGCTGCCGGCCCAATTAAAGTATGTGCTCCAATAGAAACGAATTGATGCACTAGCACATAGCCCGAAAGAATTGCCCAGTCGCCTAAATTAACATGGCCAGAGAGGGACGCATTATTGACCAAAATACAGTTATTTCCCACCACGCAATCATGACCTATATGAACATAGGCCATCATCAAATTATTGCTACCGATAAGGGTCAAACTATTATCTTGGACAGTCCCTCTGTGGATCGTAACTCCCTCGCGGAGGGTATTATTATCGCCTATCTCTAGTCGAGTAGGCTCTCCTGCATACTTTAAATCTGGTGTATCCTCACCTATGGTAGAAAACTGAAAAATACGATTATTTTTACCTATAACAGTTGGGCCTTTTATGACAACATGAGAATGAATTACGCTGCCGGCTCCAATTTTGACATTGGCGCCTATGAGGGTCCAGGGTCCAACTTCGACGTCTTCAGCCAATTCTGCAGTAGGGTGAATGATTGCATTTGAGCTAATAAGAGGCATAATCTTCAGGTCGACTTCAAAGCACAGAGTATGGTGGCCTCGCAGGCCAATTCGTCGTCAACGGTTGCTCTGCACTTGAATCGCCAAATTGTTCGCTTCACTGAGTCAACTTTTGCTTCTAACGTAAGTTTGTCTCCAGGTATAACCTGGCGCTTGAAGCGAACACCATCCACTCCAGCAAACAAATACAGCGCATCATCGTCTGCATACTTATCAGCAGTAACAAAACCCAGCACTCCTGCTGCTTGAGCCATCGCTTCGATAATCATTACCCCCGGGAAAATTGGCACACTAGGAAAATGTCCATTAAAAACATCCTCATTAGCTGTAATGTTTTTGTAGGCCAAAATTCTTTCACCTGGGTCTATTTCTACAACACGATCCAATAAAAGGAATGGGTATCTTTGGGGTAAGCGCTTCTTTATATCATTTATATCCATTAAATTATCTCTAGACACCTAAAAAGTAAAATAACACCGAAACTTATATCTTTTTTTCTAATGCATTAAGTCGCTGAGCCAGGTCATTCAGCTCGTTGAAACGAACTGCATTTTTTTTCCATTTTTCTGTATGAGTCAGCATCATTCCTGATGAATAGGAGCCCGGTTCAGATATTGATTGTCTAGCAATACTACCACCGGTAATTTGAACGTTATCGCAAATTTTCAAATGGCCTGATACTCCAGTTTGTCCGGCAAAAATACAATTTTTACCCACTACCGTACTTCCTGATATACCGGAACATCCGGCAATAGCTGTATTTTCACCAACATATACATTGTGAGCAATTTGCACATGATTATCGAAAATTACGCCATCTTCAATAACGGTATCGCCGAGGGCCCCTCTGTCTATAGTGGTGCAGGCACCGATTTCTACTCTCTTGCCTATAACGACTCCGCCCAATTGATGAATTTTTGTCCAATGATTTGAGTTGCTAGCAAAACCAAATCCATCTGCCCCGATGACAGCGCCGCTATGCACAATGGTGTCACTACCTATGGTAACTCCATGATAAATAGAAACATTTGAATAAATCTTGCAATAATTCCCAAGAGTAGAGCGGTCGCCTATCGTAGTATTGGCACCCACCTGACAATTAGCACCAATAATCACATTTTCTCCAAGCACTACATTCGGGCCTATCGCGGCAGTCTTGGAAATTTTAGCGCTAGCTGCAATAACTGCTGTCTGGTGTATGCCTGCTGCTATAACAGGTGCTTTATTAAAAAGCGCTGACACCAGCGCATAAGCAAGGTAAGGAGAGTCCACAACAAGCGCATTACCAGAATAATCCGATAAGCCTGATCGCGAAATAATTACTGCCCCTGCTTTAGTGCAAGACAAAAACTGCTTATAAAGAGGATTCGCCAAAAATGTTAATTCTGCCGAATCTGCTGCCTGTATAGTATTTAAGCCAGAAATTTTATACTGACTGTCACCTACTAGGTCTGCCTCTATATATTTAGCTATGTAATCTAATGAATAACTAGGCATTTTTTTACCTGCTTCAACATATTCCTTTCACTCAAGAGAGTTACTTCATTTTTTTATTAAGTCGATCGATCAGCTTTGATGTGTAATCTACATTCTCACCACCAAAGATAGCTGTCTCTTTTCTAAGAAGGAGTGTTATTTTTTCTTCTTTGATCATCTCTTGCAGGGCCTCTTTGATCTTATCTTCCATGGCTTTTACAACTCTTGCCTGTAATGCTTTTTGCTCAGATTGAAGTTTTTTCTGAATTAACTCTATATCTGCCCTGAGAAACCCCATATTTTTTTGAGCATCTTCATTCTGCTGAGCAGACCACGTCATGCCCTTGTTTTCCATCTCTGTGTTTAATTTCTTAACTTCCTCCAATAAACCATCAAACTTCGACTTCATAGCTACAAATGCTTTACTTGTTTCTATTTTTTTAAACTCAGCTAAAGCATATTCGGTATTAAACAACGCAGCATCTGGGGCCACGATGCCTATATTCATCATGGGCTGCTCTGCAGTCACGTTTGCTGAAATTAACGCCGCTAAGGTCAATATTAATATATTTGCTATACGCACTTTCTTCTCCTTATAAGTTTAAATCTAATTATTATTTTTTATGCAGGTTCCTACTATACTTTAAAATCCGCCACCCATATTAAACTGGAATGTTTCTTTTTCGTCCTCTTTTCCTGTATTAAAAGGCATTGCAAAACTAACAGATATGGGGCCAAAACTACTCTTCCATGTACCACCAATGCCCATAGAATACCTCAAGTCTGCTAAATCTGGCTCTTGGCAAAAGTCCTCTGAAGTGTTTCCACAGTCATCGGAAAAGACATTACCAGCGTCCATAAAGACGGTCATTTGAACAAGTCTCTTATCCTTCAAAAATGGCATAGGGAATAAAACTTCTGCTGTACCCTCCACAACAACACTACCACCAAAAGGCTCGGCCTCATGTTCGTAGCCAGCAGTCAGAGGGACATCCCTCGGGCCAAGTGTATTTTGCTCGAAACCACGAACTGAACCATTACCTCCTGAGTAAAAATTCTTGAAAAATGGAAGACTTTCAGTGTTACCGTAACCGTCTCCATAGCCAAAATTTGAATGTAGATGCAGAGTGAGGTCTTTGCTCAATGAATGAAAAAATTGACCATCATAGTTAAACT
>JBLIIR010000071.1:0-4209 GCA_047635255.1 Porticoccus sp.
AGGGACACCCTCATGTATTTCTATACTCCAGCTGGGTATTAGCTTTAGCAATTCAGCTGCTTCAACATCCGATACGGTGGGCGCGCCTGCGATACATGCTTCGCAGACTTCCTGTGAAAAAGATTGGCTAGTTGTTGGCATATGAACCCCATTTTTCTTATTAGCTATAAACAGTTTTTTGGTTTTGGTAGCCCGGCTAACCTAGCTACTATTTTGGCTGGGCTTGGCGGAAATAGTTGCATTAAATAGATGCTACGCGCTTTACTAGCATCTAGGTTGATAGCTATAAGCTTGACTAGTGGCCGCATGGATGGCGAAAAGCCGTAATCAGCATAAAATTGCCGGGCCAAATATAATATTTCGATGTGTTGTTCGGTGAGCCGAATGTTTTCTTCGACAGCAAACTGCCCGGCAGTTTTTTCAGACCAGGCAGCAAGACTACTGAGAAGGTTAACATCTTTTTCTATTGCGCATTCCATACATCGTTAGTCATCAGACATTCCTATGAGATGCAGTAGGCTGACAAATATATTATAAAGCATCAAATATAAAGTAACGGTAGCAGAAATGTAATTGCGTTCGCCGCCATGGATGATGGCGCTGGTTTGCCACATGATGACGCCTGATGCGATCAATAAGAATATGCAAGAAAGCGCCAAAGATAATCCTTGAATCTGAAGGAAAACGTTCGCAATCGCGGCAATGAAAGCGATAATCATGCCTGTCATCAGAAATCCGCCCATAAAAGACAGTTCCTTTTTGGTAACAAGGACATAGGAAGAACAGGCGAAGAAGATAAGCGCAGTTCCGCCCAAGGCCGTTAAGATTAGCTCAGGGCCAGAGGTTGATAGATAGAAGTTTATTATTGGACCGAGAGTGAACCCCATCCATCCAGTTAGCGCAAAAACCCAAAACAAGCCTGCCGTGCTGTTTTTGTTTTTCTCCACCATCCATAGGCAACCTATGTATGGAATAAGCATCCATAGGCCCATATAGGGTGCATTGACGGCCATTGCTACTGCACACATAGCGGCACTAAACACCAAGGTCAGCGATAGCAGGGTATAGGTGTTACGCAGCACCTTTACTGCTGCTGAATTTAACGAACTAGAGGCGATTGATTGTTCTAAAGCCATAGCAATGTTTCCTTTTAACTGAGATGTTCAATTAGATATATTTTACAATATGTACATTTCAAATCAACCACTATTGCAGTAATAACATATTACACACCAATGGATTTTTTGTTATTTTTGGTCACTCTTTAAGGAATTCAATGATGGCTTGCTGCTTTGCTAAGCCATCCTGGTAACCTAATTCTACCAGTTTACTGCAAAACCCTTTAGAAAACATTACATAGCTAGCGATCTCTATTCCCTCGTTGCGAGTTGTTAGGCCCATTATTTTCAAAAAGAAGCGCATACTTAAAGGTAATTCTTTGAAGTAGTTTCTAGCCAAAGCGCCAATACTTTCAGAGGGCACGATTGCTAGAAACTTAATAGGCCGAAGATCACTAATACCTTCTGCTTCTCGTGTTTCAGCAGGTAGGATTTCAGCAAGCCTGTTAATGTTCCTGAGGGTTTCTAGGTCGCTGTCAATCGCATCTACAAAGGCGCTATTGAGTATATGGCCAATAATTTTTGCGCTGGATGGCGGACTATGTGTGTGCGGATTTGTAGCATCACCCAGTGAAGGTGATTTGCTTGAAGCGTTGTCATTTACTCCAATAATAAATATTTTATTTGCCCCAAGATGCAAGGCAGGACTGATAGGCTTGAGTTGCTGAATAGCTCCATCACCGAAGTAGGACCCCATGATTTTAATTGTAGGGAACATGACAGGAATTGCCGTAGAAGCCATGATGTGATCGATGGTGAGTTTTGATCGGATCCCTATACGCCTGAATCTCACCCAAGGCTGAAGCGTTGCTTCTCCGTCATAAAAAGTGACTGACTTGCTGTCGCTGTAGCTAACAGCAGTAATGCTTACAGCTGTGATTCTTTTGTTATTTATAGACTCGCTGATGGCCTCAAAATCTATCAGCTCTTTCAGTAACCTCCTAAGTGGGGTGTTATCTAACAATGCTTTGGGGGCTTTTTGCGTGTAGTTTTTATTGAATATAGAAAAAAATATCATGAGAGTATTTTTCAATACACCAAGCAGATCCGACCTATAAATGTTGTTGGCCTCCAGCCCACACCAAATAGACTCAATTTTTTTTATTCTAGATCGAAAAGTATGCTGATTTTCTGAACCATGGCAGCCAGCAATAGCCAGAGCATTGATAGCACCAGCTGAGGTCCCGCAGATGATCGGAAAGGGGTCGCTGGTTTCCGGGGGCAGTAATTCTGCCACAGCTTTGAGTACACCAGCCTGGTAGGCTGTTCTTGCGCCTCCTCCAGAAAGTACTAACCCAATTTTTGAGCCGCTAGCGTTGATGTCTTTAGCCATAAGTAATACTGAAATCCTGTTAAAAATATTTTGAACTATTTTAGGTTAAATGGCCTCAATATCTAAGACCGATATGTTTTTAGCATGTAACTTATCATATTATCTTTCTATCAAGTTTTCTTGAGAAGAAAGCTGGACCTATACGATTATGTAATAATTAAAAAAATTGATTCTCGGTAAGAACAATTTATAGCATTAGTGTGTATTAAAAAAGCCCATGAGCTTTTCTTTTGGTAAACTAATTTTTGTACCATAAATTTAGGAAGTAATTGTGGCTCAACAAGAACCTGATGTGCAGCATCCAGAAATATCTAGTCTTCAGATTTATATAAGGTTGCTGTCTTATGTCAAAAGATACCTCGGTATTTTCTTCTTAAGTATCCTGGGTTTGATTATTTTCTCGTCCATGGAGATTGCTTTTATTGATCTGTTTGGATACACCGTCAATGCTATTGGTGGTTTGACGGCTGATTCGGCGGCTATGCCAGAAAATGTTAAGCAAAATGGCGGGCTAACTGTATTTTTAGTGGAAGCTTTTACAAAAGAAGGTGAATTAATAGATACCCGCTGGGTCGTGCCCCTAATCATGATGTTGATTGCTGTGGTGAGAGGGGTGTCTTTTTTTATTGGTGGATATTGCATGACCTACGTATCACAAATACTGGTACACAATCTGAGGGTAGATGTTTTCAATAAATATACTTCTCTTCCTGCTAGTTATTTTGATGCCAGCATGACTGGACACTTGGTGGCTCGAGCAACTTATACGGTATCTCAAATCACTCAAGCTGCTACAAGTGCGTTAAAAATAATGATTCGTGAGGGCGCCCTAGTCATCGGTTTGATTAGTTACTTGTTTTATCTTAACTGGAGGCTGGCATTAATCTTCATGATCGTCCTGCCTCTTATTGGGCTGATAGTCCTATCTGTTAGCAAGCGCTTCAGAAGGCTGGCCTTGAGAATACAGTCATCCATGGGTGACGTGGCCCAAGTAACCCAGGAGCTTGTTGGCGGCCACAGGGATATGCATTTATATGGCGCAAAGTATTTCGAGCGTGCACGCATGAAAGCTGCCAGTAAGAATAGCCGCACACAACAGATGAAATTATCTGTGACGGAATCAATCAGTACCCCGGTGATCCAGCTGTTAGTTGCAGCCTCTCTTTCATTTTTGATGTGGCTTGTTCTTGATCCTAGTGTCTTATCGCAAATGAGTGGTGGTGATTTTGTGAAATTTTTGGCATCAGCCGCGCTGCTCGCTAAGCCTATTCGGGCACTGTCGGGAATAAATAGTAAAATTCAACAAGGAATCGCCGCCGCTGGAACGTTGTTTGCCACTCTTGATGCAAGCGAGGAGGTTGATGAAGGCACTCTTGAGAAAAAACAAGTAGATGGGCAATTTGAATTCACAAACGTCAATTTTGCATATGCCGCTAACGAAAAAAATGTGCTTAACGGGATCAATTTTAGCGTACAGGCGGGCGAGACAGTTGCTATTGTTGGTCGTTCTGGTAGTGGTAAGAGCACACTAGTAAGTATGATTCCGCGTTTTTATGAGATGGATAGCGGAAAGATCACTTTGGATGGCAAAGATTTAAGAAGCTATAAGCTTGAGAATTTGCGGAGCCATATGGCACTAGTTTCTCAAAAAGTGAATCTGTTCAATGACTCCATCTATAATAATATTGCCTATGGCGCTTTAGCGAAATGCTCCGAAGAGGAAGTTAAAAATGCCGCCAAAGCAGCTCATGCTTTAGA
>JBLIIR010000072.1:0-3883 GCA_047635255.1 Porticoccus sp.
CTTTTGATTCCAGCAAATCTGCTTCAAGTTTGGCAAGCTGTAGAGATAAATTCGATTCTTCATTAACAATAGGGCCTATTGACTCTGACTGCTCCGAGGAAACTACTTTAAATTCATCCGTCGCACTATCGATAGCATCACCAACAACTTCGCCAGATTTTTTATTTTTCTTGCCTGCCACAAACAACCTCCTTGATACTCACTTTCATTAAAGTTAAACCAAGCTAAAATCATACAAGATCTTAAAGTCTCATCTAGCTATGTATGCTTATATTGGGTCATCAAAAAAAGTTTCAAGGGCAGACGCATCAGAAAAATCTGTATAAGATTAACAACACGATCTTCATATTAAATTAACACGAGAACAATTTTGCTTTTAACACTAATTGTCAAAAATTTTACTTTAGTGGAACATCTTGAAATAGACTTCAGTAAGGGCATGACTGCCCTAACAGGAGAAACTGGTGCAGGAAAATCTTTGGTAGTCGATGCGCTATCGATGGCGCTGGGCGACAGGGCAGACACTGAGCAAATCCGGAGCACAGCCGAAAGGGCTGAAGTCTCTGCAATTTTTGATGTCAGCAAGGCGTCTCATGCCAAAAAATGGCTCAGCAGCTATGATTTTGATGCTACAGATGATGAATGCGTACTCCGAAGGGTTTTAACGAAAGAAGGTCGGTCCCGCGGACATATCAACGGGCAATTAGCTACAATGCAACAGTTGCGGGAGTTCGGGGAAACTCTTATTGATATTCACAATCAGCATGAGCACCAATCACTACTTAGGCGCGAGACCCATCGTTATATTTTAGATAATTTTGCTGCTTGCCTTGACCTAACAAAAAAAACCCAAGAGCTTTTTTATCAATGGATTTCTGCTCAAAAAAAACTCACAAGACTTGAAAGCATGTCTGCAGAAATACTCGCATCTCGAGAGTTACTTTTTTTTCAGGCTGAAGAACTTGATGAGCTTGATATTTCTGAAAATGAGCTAGAGTCACTTGAACAACAGCAAGTAATACTTTCAAATGCAGAATCAATAATCACAGATAGCCGATCGCTTCTTCAAATATGCTCGGAAGAGGATCACTTTAATCTTGAAAAAGGTCTAAATAGCTCTCTGCAAATACTACAAAAAATTCCCTCAAAACCAGCTGCTCTTGAGGAAGCTGAAAGATTTCTTGTTAGCGCGCTAATTGAAATTCAAGAGGCCAGTAGAGAAATTCAGCAACACCTAAATAACTTTAATGCTGAGCCAGAAGCGCTAAAAAAAATAGAGGACAGGCTTAGTGAGATATATCAATTAGCAAGAAAATATAAAATCTCGCCAGAAAAACTCCACCTCAAAAATAAAGAACTAAAAGATGTATTAAAAGATCTTTCAATAAGCCACGATGAAGAGATACTTCTTAGAAAGCAAACAATCGAACTGCATCAAGATTACCTGACGGCAGCCCAACAGTTGACCAAAAAAAGAAGCTTTGCAGCCAAGAAACTTGCCGCAGCGATACAAGAACAACTTGAGCTACTTTCTATGTCTGGTGCGCAATTCATAGCCAATCTCACGCCACTAGCAAATGATAAGTTTGGTGCGCACGGTCAGGAGAACATTGAATTTCTCATTAGCGCAAATCCAGGAGAGCCAGCGAAAGCTCTTGCTCGTGTTGCATCCGGCGGCGAGCTATCTCGAATCAGTCTTGCTATTCAAGTAATAGCGGCCAAAAATTCATCTATTCCAACACTCGTGTTTGACGAGGTCGATGTAGGAATTGGTGGTGCTACCGCTGATATAGTGGGAAGAATGCTTCGTTTGCTCGGACATCGAGGTCAAGTACTTTGTATCACCCATCAGCCTCAAGTGGCAACTCAAGCCCATAATCATATGCTTGTAAGCAAAAATACGAAAAAAAATATTACCTACAGTAAGATAATCACCTTATCCGGCAATGAAGTAATACATGAAGTTGCAAGAATGCTTGGGGGCGTCAACATTACGAGTACAACCTTAAGTCATGCGAAAGAAATGATCGAATTAAACAAAGAAGTCTGATTTGACGATATAAACTATTTTTTTCTTACATAGAGAACCAGGCTATGACAAACCAGCTCAAACCCGTTATCAGCAGCAACGATTTTTTGTAGCTCTTCAATTTCAGCGCTATGAAATTCAACCACTTTTCCGCTATCAACATCCACCATATGATCATGATGGCCACCGCGTTCGATTTCATAAACCGCAGGGCCATTATCAAAGTTATGTCGCATTACAAGCCCTGAAGTTTCAAATTGAGTCAAAACACGATACACCGTGGCAATGCCAACATCTTCCCCTGTTTCGATAAGCCGACGATAGATATCGTCGGCACTTAAATGGGATTCAATAGAGCTTTCTAAAATGTTTAATATTTTAAGCCTAGGGGCGGTGACTTTTAATCCCGCATCACGTAATTCACGATTTTCGTCATTCATTCCTTTCTAAACCCTTCTATAGATAGATTGTATTCTGTATTATCAACCGTTGATGTGATAACGGAAACCCCATAATGCATTTATCTGCAAAAATACTATGCTATTTAGCCCTGGTTCTTACTATACCTGGATGTTCGAGTTTTTCTATGCCAAAAATGCCAACATTCGATCGCAGCCTTATTAAGCTACCAGAAGTATACAAATTTGACATACAGCAAGGTAACGTCATCAGTCAGGCTATGATTGATCAGCTCAAACCGGGGATGACTAAATCTCAAGTAAGATTTATTATGGGAACACCACTCGTCGCAGACACCTTCAGTCAAGATCGTTGGGATTATTTTTATAGCTTAAATCCAGCAAAGGGCCCAGAGGTTAGAGAAAGAATGGCCATTTTTTTCAAAGAGGACAAACTGGTAGGTCTTAAAGGTGATTTTATGCCCAACCCAGAACAGACCGAAGAAACGGTCACTCCAGACAGCTAACTATGGACTCATGCTACATGCAAAGCCGGCTAATATGCTTGACGACTGGTAAATTCAATTAAATCTACCTGAAAACAACAAACCCAAGCATCATATCTGGTCCAGCAATTCCTTAGTCTGAACTTTCAATATTTCTTATCTTTGATGTGCCAGCTGCTTTTTCTGCGCGACGTCGTCTGATCTCTTTTGGGTCAATAATGAGCGGCCTATATATTTCTACCCTATCCATTCGCTCAAGCACTTGGTCCTTAGGTGGTTTTAAGCCTTTAGTACCAAGCGTTTTCCCAAAAATGCCCATTTTTACATTCTCAATATCTATCTCTGGAAACTGCGCGGTAATGCCAGATTGTTTGGCTGCCTCAAATGCTGTTGTTCCACTAGGAACCTGTAGCTCTATTATCTGCTGTCTCGCTGGCAATGCATAAGCAATCTCAACCGGAATTAATTCTTTTTTCACCATCAGCCATATACCTCTTTTGCCCTACATGCTAAAGCATCAACAAGATTATTAGCCACTACAGTAAACAACTGGTTTGAGAAAAAACTTACAGAAAAATTATTAAACTCAAACTCCAAATCCAAAGACACCTTGCAGGCATCTTTGCTCAACGCTTCAAAAGACCACTCTCCGAAAAATTTGCTAAATGGACCTTTATCTAGAGTCATGCTAATACGCTCTGGCTCATATAAGGTGTTATGGGTTGTAAAACTTTGTCGCAGAAAACCTTTCTTCAAATCCAGTCGAGCCAGCATAAAAGATTTATCTTGCTTGAGAATTTTGGCACCCACACAATTTTTCATATACTCGGGATAACAAGCCACATCGTTAACTAAATCAAACATCTGTTGCGCCGAGTAGGCCACTAAAGCCGTCCGATTGATCGCTGTCAACATTACGTCATTCTCGGGTAAATACCCATAATAAGCAC
>JBLIIR010000073.1:0-3738 GCA_047635255.1 Porticoccus sp.
TAAAAATTCTTGAAAAATGGAAGACTTTCAGTGTTACCGTAACCGTCTCCATAGCCAAAATTTGAATGTAGATGCAGAGTGAGGTCTTTGCTCAATGAATGAAAAAATTGACCATCATAGTTAAACTTATAATAATTCAGATCGCCAGCCGGCAAAGTTAACTCTGCTGATATTCTGTGTGCCTGACCCCTTGTTGCATCAAGACCTGCGCCGTTAAGGGTGGATACTCCCCAGGATAAATTACTAGTAAATATATGGTAATTTTCTCCTTCTTCATCTAAAAATTTTTCCATGAGTCTTGTCTTAAAGATTCCACCAGAATCAAGTTCAAGATTTTCATATCCAAGCCCAAAACCAATATTTTGAACTTCAGATATAGGGTAACTGAATGAAGTGGAGGCTCCCTGGCTTTCTGTCGTATAGCTAGATATGTTTCCTTCGTCATAGTCTTTCTTTTGTGCAAAAATCGAAAAGCCCGCACTGACACCGTCATCTGTAAAATATGGGTCCGAATAATTCAAGGATAAATTTGTTTGGAAGCCATTCTGGTTTAAACCTAGTTTTAACCTGTTGCCGGTACCGAGAAAATTACTTTCCGCTATATTGGCGCCTAGGGTAAGCCCATATGATTGCGCAAACCCCAAGCTTGCTCCAACAGTCCCTGAGGGTTGCTCCTCCACTGTGTAAAAAACATCGACTTGATCACTTACGCCAGGAACAGGGCGAGTTTCAGATTCTACTGACTTAAAAAATCCTATTCGCTGCAGTCGATTCTTGGACCACGCAATCTTCTCAGTAGAAGCAGTAGCCCCTTCAATTTGACGCATCTCTCGTCGCAAAACTTCATCCATTGTTTTGGTGTTTCCGCGAAACTCAATCCGCCTAACATAGGCTCGGGTTCCAGGATCTATGTAGAATGTCAATTTAGTGGTTTTGGCTTTCTCATCCATCTGGGTGACGCCCTTAACCTCAGCGAAGGCATATCCATCGTTACCTAACCGAGCAGAAATTCTTTCTGTGGAGCGGGTCATAATCACCTGAGAAAACGTTTCTCCTTTCTTCTGAAGAATCAATTCCCTAACCTCATCCTCAGATATCGTAGGATTACCAGCGAGAAGAATCTCAGAAACAGTATAAATGCTGCCTTCGTTTATATTTATTGTTATAAAGACTGACTTGCGATTTGGACTAATAGTTACCTGAGTGGACTGTATTGAAAAGTCAAGATAGCCTCTGTTGAGATACCAAGATTCCAGTCTTTCTATGTCTCCAGTTAGCTTCTCTCGATTATATTTATCGTCTTGAGCAATAAAAGACAATAAATTAGATTTCTTTAATTCAAATAAAATCTTAAGGGTGTCGTCATCGAAATCTTTATTTCCGACAATATTAATACCTGCTATTGCAGCAACATCACCTTCATCTATTTTAATCGTTACTGTCACCCTGTTTTGAGGGAGCTCCTCAACGCCTATATCAATTCCAGCACCATATCTACCCTGCTTTACGTACTGTCGCTCAAGTTCCTGACTCATTCCCTCCAGGACTGCCTGACGAAAAATCTGCCCCTCAGCCAATCCAGCATCACTCAAAGACGTTATTAAGGTCTCCTCTGGAATGGCCGTATTACCCTCAATAATCAACTTAGCTACCGCAGGCCTCTCTGAAACAGAAATAATTAAAACGCCATCATCACGAGAAATCTCTATATCATCAAAAAATCCTAATCGAAATAAATCTCTTGTAAGATTACGAATATTGTCGCTATCAATGGTATCTCCAACGCTGACAGTTAGTGAGGAAAATATGGTACCTGATGAAACGCGCTCAAGACCATCGACTCTGATATCTTCAATCTGAAATATCTCTGCGCGAACATTGAGAGAAGCCATGAGCAGGCACAAAAAAAGGAAAAGGGGTTTCATTGAAATCAATCTACTCTTTTTAATTTAACTTTGATTGCGCTAAAAACAACCACCCGTGCTATTAACTACAAAAAATTAATTTAATATATCATTGTACAGGGCTAACGACATCAACCCAACCACCAAAAATATACCTGCCCTGAAGCCCAGCATCTGAATTCTTTCAGGCAAAGGCGAACCCTTGACGGCTTCAATCACAAAATACAAAAAATGTCCGCCATCCAGAACTGGGATGGGCAGTAAATTCATAATACCTAAGCTGATGCTCAGTAATGCCAAAAATCCTAAATAGGCCGCCAGTCCATACTCAGCTGACTTGCCGGCCACTTTACCAATGCTAATAGGCCCACTCAAGTGCTTTATCGATATATCACCCATCAGCATCTTTTTAACTGAGCCTAGAATCATAACAGAAGTGGACCAGGTTCTACTGAACGCCTCAGTTAAAGCACCAAGCGGGCCATATTCAACATTAAAATGCATGCTTTCCGGCCAATCTACTGACTTCACAGATATTCCGACTTGACCAAAAACATCTCCTGCGTCTGATATAATTTTTTTAGGAGTTATTTTTGTATCAAATACATCATTTCCTCGCTTCACCTTAATGTCTATAGTTACCTCAGGCCGATCACGAACATACGCTACCCATGCCGCCCACTCTGTCATTGGAAGATTATCAGCAGACAAGAGAAGATCGCCAGATCTCAGGCCGGCTTGCGCTGCTGGACTACCGGGAATTATGGTGTTGGCCCTAGGGGTCACTGCAGGAGCATAGGGCACCACCCCTATACTTGATAATGGATTTAATTTTTCATCTCCAGCCATCCAGTTTTCGAGTTGCCCTTGATGCTTATAGTGTGCAGGCTCACCAGGTAGCTTAACTGTAAAGCTAATGACACCTGACTCTCCCATACGACCTAAAAGTTGCTCATGAAATTTACGCCATGTTGGGGTTTTTTTTCCATCAACAGCTACAATCTGATGTCCGACTTTTAGGCCAGCCTTCTCAGCAATAGAGTCAAGAGAAATTGATCCAATAATGGGCACTATGCCTGTTACTCCCTGCAGAAATAATAGCCAATAAATAATAATTGCCAGCAGAAAATTAGCTGCGGGGCCGGCCAAAACAATGGCCATTCTCTGCCAAACAGTTTTTTGAGTAAAAGCAAAAGGTAAATCTTCCGGGAGTACGTCACCTTCTCTCTCATCAACCATTTTAACGTAGCCGCCAAGAGGCAGCGCTGACACAACAAACTCAGTCCCCCTTCTGTCACGCCAGCTTAAGACCTTGGGGCCAAAACCAATAGAAAAACATATGACCTTCACATCGCAAATTCTGGCTACAAGAAAATGACCAAATTCATGAAAAGATATTAATAAGGCCAAGGCAAGCAATGTATAAAAAACTGTTAAGAATAAGTCCATTAAGCCTCCGCTTTAGTCTAAATGAGAAAATTTTTTTAAGTTAAATTACTTCTAAAAATGATTTATAACAAGTCTGGCTGCTAATTTTCGAGACCGACGATCGCAATTTTGAATAGCATTCAACGAACTTAGTTCTACTATTGCTATTTCTTCCAAGACTATGGCGACAACTTCTGATATTTGTGTAAATAAAATTTTATTTTCAAGGAAAGCCCCCACCGCCACCTCATTGGATGCATTCAGCGCAATAGGCGCACTACCTCCCTTGTGGGCGGCCTGTATAGCTAAAGCCAAACAAGGGAAGCGCGACAAATCTGGTGCCTCAAAATCTAAGCGTGCCGCATTAATGATATCCAGACTACTCACTCCAGAGGAAATTCTTTCA
>JBLIIR010000074.1:0-3386 GCA_047635255.1 Porticoccus sp.
AAAAATGGTGAAGCAAAGGAATACAAAAAATCAATGGCAGGTTTGGTTTATGATACTAATGTTGGGGGGCGTTATTATCGCAGGGTTCTTGATATACCCGAAGACGGAAGACCAGCGGAATCTATTGCTAGAAAAATTAGGGACCACTAATTATGGAGATTTTTTGGTGCCTCCAGTGCCAATAGCGGGCTTAAATTTTAAAAACGATGAAGACGATGCGTGGATTTTAGCAGATCAAAAACCTAAGTGGAGAATGATTATTGCTGGCGATGGAGAATGTGTGGATCGCTGCAGAGAGTTAATTTATTTAACTCGACAGATTCATATCAGTCTAGGGAAATATAGTCGTCGATTCGAACGATTGTACCTTGCCTTGGATCCACAGCTCGTCGATGAGACCTCTGCATATTTAAAACTGAACCACCCTTTTCTAAAAGTTATATATGGCAGCAGAGAAGAATTTGAGGCGCTGTTGAAGAATACAAATACTCCTTTTGGTTCAAAAAATCCAGATCTCATTCGAGCATACTTGGTTGATCAGCAAGGGCTCGTAATGATGTCTTATAGCTTAGTCAACAAAGGAAATGAAATCATAGAAGATATTGAACACTTAATGAAATATTCTGCCCAGTAACTTATGTTTGGCAGCTTACGAACTAAAAACCCTTTGATGGCCTGAGAGTACAAAAATAGTGTTAATTTTTTATGCCAAAAACTCTCGCAGACCGGGATTTTTATTAGCATTTTTGGCTACAGCCCTTGCTTTGACAGTTGCAGCCCTCGGAGTATATAGTCGTTTTACAGATACCGGATTTGATTGCTCAGGATGGTTTGATTGTGATGGCGGCTTTTCTGTCATGCGCGAAAATACACTCGAGGCATTCAAGCACTACTTTAGTGCGGGCGGTTGGACAGAGATAACACATCAGTTGCTGTCTGCTGTGTTGACGCTCTTAGTCATCTGGTTGGCTGTCAATTCATGGCGTCTTCGCGAAGATGACAGCTACCCCTTTAGGCTGCCAACGTTTATTTTATTTTTAGTTTTATGGCAATCTATGCTGGGTATGTGGTCTGTTGATTTGGTTCTGTGGCCTCAGGCAGCACTAATTCACTTGTTGGGCGGCATAGTTATTTGTGCGTTGCTTTGGTTGCTAGCCTTAAGGCTTGATGGCAAGTATTGGGTGGTGTCAAAAGAAATTATCTCTAGACTAGATCAAATTAAACCGTGGATAACTTTAGCCATTATAATAGTTTTAATAGAGATTGCCTTGGGTGGCTGGACAAGCGTAAAGCTTGCTGCCTTTGCATGCCCAGATTTTCCATCTTGTCAAAATGCATGGTGGCCAGAAATGAACCTACAAGAGGGTTTTAATTTAGTCCAACCTCTTGGGATTGAGGCCTTAGAAAGCAAGGCTCGTGTGGCAATAAATGTTGTCCACAGGCTGGGAGCTTTGGTTACAACAATTTATTTATTGAGCCTATCGGCTTTCTTATTAGCGGTGCTTGATTATCGCGTGCAGCGTATGGGCTATATTCTAGCCGCTATTTTGTTTGGGCAGGTAATTTTTGTTATTGGCGCTGGGTATGTTCGTGACTCAGCTGTTTCGACAATAATGCATCATTTGGGAAGTATGCTGATATTATTGACACTGATAAGTCTTGGAAGCAGAGCGGCCCACGCTAAGCAAAAATAACACTAATTGAGGTTTGGGGTAATGAAAACAGCAATATCGGAGGTAGAAAAAGCCAGCCTAGGTGATTATCTGGAGCTGACAAAACCAAGGGTTGTTGCGCTAATGATCCTAACATCAGTCATAGGGATGTTTCTTTCTGTACCCGGCATGGTTCCTGTTGATGCGTTGATTTTAGGTAATATTGGTATTGCTTTCTGTGCCGGATCTGCCGCCGTTATCAATCATGTAGTAGATCGAAAAATTGATCTTAAAATGGCTAGAACATTGAATCGCCCTGTTGCCAAAGGAAGAGTCCAGCCTCGCCAAGCACTGTTTTTTTCTGCAATTTTGGGCTCGGCGGGTATGGCTATTTTATTAATTTTTATTAATGCGCTCACAGCATGGCTTACACTAGCCTCATTGTTTGGTTATGCAGTGATTTATACCTCTTACCTTAAGCGCGCTACTCCTCAAAATATTGTCATAGGCGGCTTAGCCGGAGCGGTGCCGCCGCTACTAGGCTGGACCGCCGTCACAGGAGAAGTGCATGGTCATGCTTTGCTCTTGGTGTTGATTATTTTTGCTTGGACTCCACCGCATTTTTGGGCCCTTGCTGTGCACCGTAAAGACGAATATGCCAAGGCAGAGATTCCTATGTTGCCGGTAACCCATGGCGAAAAATATACAAAACAAAGTATCTTGCTGTACACCGTGATCATGCTCCTTGTTACCTTGCTCCCTTTTGCAACAGGGATGAGTGGCTGGCTTTATCTTTTAGGGGCGCTAGTTTTGGGTGCTGGATTTTTGTATTGGGCCATCACAATGATGATTGGCAAAAAACCTGACGCAGGTATGGATACGTTCAGATATTCTATAGTTTATCTAATGGCACTGTTTATTATTATGCTGGTAGATCATTATTTTATTTAAAATTTACTTTGATTTCGAGAAGCGGCTTATATTTTTAAGCCTTAGTGTTGAGTTATAAAGAGAAGGATGCAGTTGTTATGGTTGGGCAAAAAAGTAGCCGCGGTATTCGATTCACTTTGTTGGGGATATCCGTATTTATTGCATTAGTGGTGCTTGGATTCCTTAATAAAATCAATCAGCCGCGTATTTTAAGCCCGCAAGAGCTAATGAGTTATGGGGCAGTGTTGCTTGATACTCCGCGGAAATTTAGTGAGTTTGAATTAACGGACCATCATGGAGGGTTATTTACCTCAGCTCAGTTGAAGGGCAAGTGGAGCTTGCTTTTTTTTGGCTTCACTCATTGTCCGGACATTTGCCCCACCACAATGGCTACTGCAGCAAAACTTTATGAATCCCTGTCGCCTGAAGATAAAGGCAAATTGCAAGTCGTTATGATTTCTTTAGATCCAGAAAGAGACACTACAGAAAAACTTTTTCAATATGTGCCCTATTTCAATAAAGAATTTATAGGAGTAACAGGGAACAAGCATGTGTTGATGAGTCTGGGCGTGCAGCTAAACATCCCTTATTCTAGAGTTTCTTTGAAGAAAGACGACTATACGATCGATCATAGTGGTAACTTCGTGATCATCAATCCCTACGGCGATTACCATGGCTTCTTCAGACCACCATTTAATGTAGATAAAATGCAAGTTTCCTTGAAGTCGATAATGGCAACGCTGGACTAGTAGCGACAGGCCTATTTGCTTTTCTTAAAGAGAGAGATTAAAAATAGAAGGCCTG
>JBLIIR010000075.1:0-3376 GCA_047635255.1 Porticoccus sp.
GAAGCAGGAGAGAACTAGCTATCCTATGAAGAAAAAACTCCAACATATTAAGGACCAAAAATAAAAGCATTGGCGACAAGTCTATAGCCCCAAAAGACGGAAGAATGCGCCTAAATGGCCCCATTACCGGGGAAATGATTTGCTGAATCAGCACTATAGCTGGATGCTGACTTTGTGGAGCTATCCAGCTGATAATAATCGTGGCTAGCAATCCATAGAGATAAATATTTAGAAATACAGACAGCGTGCCCACTAGGCCCCAAGCAAGAGCCATAAAGATGCTGGCCATACCTGCACCATTAATTGTAAATGTTAGCTGTATGATTAACCACTGAACCAGTAAAGCCAGCACCAGACTGGCAAGGTCACATGAGCGAAACGGCGGCAACAAGATACGTATAGTGCTACTTGGTAATCGAGTGGCCTTAATGATGAATAAAGAAATAGGGTTATAAAAATCTGCCTTAACTAGCTGCAGCAAGAAACGCAACACCACTAAAGTTAAATAAAAGCTCCCTAGGGTTTGCACTAAATATGTTGCGAGTGGGGTCAGTGTGCTCATGGCCTGCTTATCCGTTAGTTGTCTTGATAGAGTTTTAGCATTTAGCGATCTAGCCTCATGCTTCTTTTGCCAGCTCTTTTGCTCGTCTAACGCAGCTAGTCATTGCTTTGTCGAATAACCCTAAAATATCTCCTTCAAGGAATGCGTTAATAGCTGCTTCAGTAGTGCCGGCTGGAGAAGTAACGCGTCTGCGCAACTCTGCTGGTTCTATATCGTTCTCCATTGCCATTTTTGCTGCACCTAGTGCAGTTTGCAAGATTAATTTGCGAGCAACCTCTTGGCTTAAGCCAAGCTCTATGCCAGTTTTCTCCATAGCTTCCATAAAAAGAAAGAAATAAGCGGGGGCACTTCCAGAAACTGCCGTAACCGCATCAATGTCTTCTTCCTTTTCGAGCCAACAGCAGACCCCAACAGCATTAAAAATTTCAGTGGCTAAGTCACGCTGTTCTGGGCTGACGTCGGTATTAGCAAATAACCCCGCTGCACCAGCTTGAACAAGCGCTGGAGTATTGGGCATACACCTAATAACAGGAACATCCTCCCCTAGCCATTTTTGCAAGGAGGGCAGAGAGATACCTGCGGCAACGGAAATTACCAGCGGTCGATGTTTTAAAGAGGCAGACAGCTCTAGAGAGACTGATTTTACCATTTTAGGTTTGACTGAAAGCAGTATGACTTCTGCGTCGGCAGCTGCGATAGAATTATCTTTCGTCGTATTGATTCCAAATTTTTGGTTTAGACGAAAAAGTTTCTCTTCTGTGGGGCCGCTAACAGTAATATGGCTTGAGGGGTATCCTTTGTCTAAGATTCCACCTATTAGGCTAGTTGCCATATTGCCACCACCTATAAATGCTATTTTTGGCTTGTTCACAAGAACCTCCTTAATAATTAAATCCGCTGTATGTTACTATAATAATTACCTGGGACCGAAAATAGCTGAGCCCACCCTGATAATCGTTGCACCTTCTTGGAGGGCCGCCTCAAGGTCAGATGACATCCCCATGGAAAGTGTATCTAGTGTTGTCAGTTGAGGAGAGCTATCCCTGACCTTCAAAAGTAGTTTTGACATAGCTTTGAATATTTTCCTTTGTTCTGCCTCTGTTGCATTGTTTTGAGGTATTGTCATGAAGCCTCTAAGGTTTAAGCGAGGAAGGGCCGTAACTGCAGTAGAAATATCAGAACACTCTTGAACCGATAGCCCTGATTTGCTCTCTTCTTTACTAATGTTTACCTGTATGCAGACATTTAGTGGCGGCTGATTATCTTGTCGTGATATGTTTAGTTTTTCGGCTATTTTTGCTTTATCAATTGTGTGCACCCAGTCAAAATTTTCGGCTATTTTTCGTGCTTTATTGGATTGCAAGGGACCAATGAAGTGCCAGCATATATCCGATAGGTCGGACAGTTCTTGTTGTTTTTTAAGAGCCTCTTGTAAATAATTTTCTCCAAAGTGTTTTTGTCCTAATGCGTATGCAATTCTTATAGCCCCTGAAGACTGGCCTTTGCTGGCCGCGACAAGGATGATATCTTTTGTGCAGCGATCTGTAGTTGCCAGAGCTTGCTGAATGCGGCAGTTAATATTATTCAAATTGATGGCTATATTAATCATAAAGGTCGACTAAAAAGTAAGATCTCTTGTAGGGGCAAGTATAGCATTACGGTAACACTGCTATGGTTGGGTCTGATAGCCAAGTTTGCAAGATAATTACAGCTGCAAGATCGTCCACAGGATTGTCGCGATAGTTTATTGAGCCATGTTTTTTGTTTTTTTCGCTCTTAACTTGATTTTGATGCTTTGCTTCAAATGTAGAAAGTCGCTCATCGACCATCTCTACTTTTATTCCAAATTTACCATGTATTCTGCGAGCAAATTTACGTGCTCTGATACAAAAATTACTCTCACTTCCATCCATATTCAGAGGCAGCCCCACAATTACTTGATTTGGTTTCCAGTCATCTAGCAGTAGCTGGATCTTGCCCCAATCAGGCATTCCGTTTTTTGCCTGCAACACAGTTAATGCATTTGCTGTTCCTAAAAAGTTTTGGCCAATAGCAACGCCAATTTGGCGTGTACCAAAATCAAAAGCTAGGACAGTGAGAATTTCTTTAGTGATGATTTTATTCCTATTCTAGTTCTAGGCGTGGCACATTTTTTAGTAGTATCTTAGTCTCTACCTGAACAAAACTAAAACTATAGATTTTTTTCAATGGCGGCCAGTAGCTGCGCTCCAATATCTGTGTGTTGTTCGCGATCAATTTCTCTGGCACATGTGGGGCTGGTAATATTGATTTCTGTTAAGTAGCTACCAATGACGTCTAGCCCGGCAAATAGGATGCCTTTTTCTTTTAATACTGGCCCTACTTGGCTGGCGATCCAAAGATCATTCTCACTTAGCGGTTGCACAACACCTTTGCCGCCCACCGCCAGATTTCCTCGAATATCTCCCTCCGGCGGAATCCTTGCCAAGCAATAGGGAACAGGCTCTCCTTCAATCATCAAAATACGCTTATCCCCTAATTTTATTTCTGGGATAAATTTTTGCGCCATGATGGTTTTCCGCCCATTATCGGTCAGTGTTTCTATGATGACATTTAGGTTGAGATCGTTTTTCCCAATTTTAAAGATAGACGCTCCTCCCATTCCATCAAGAGGTTTAAGGACAATGTCGTGATGTTTTTTGTAAAATTTTTTAATTTGACCAACATCTCTACTAACCAAGAGGGGTGGCGTACATTGAGGAAAGGAGGCTGCAAAAATTTTTTCATTGCAGTCCCTAAGGCTTTGCGGCTTGTTGAGAACCATTACACCCAGCT
>JBLIIR010000076.1:0-3327 GCA_047635255.1 Porticoccus sp.
TTTTTCAAATAACTAAATACTCAAACTATAAAAATTTACTTTTATTTACACTATAGTCACTATAGTAATCAATAAAATTCAATCAAGGTCCAATTTTATCCAAAAAACTCACTAATTATTTCATTACAGCATAACTTTTTTGTGACCTAAGACCTACGACCTAAGACAGGGTGTAGGTAAGATGCTAGCCTTCTTGAAACAGAAGATCCAGATAATAAATGGTCGAATGAAAGGGGTAGCGCAGAAGAAGAGTCGCTGCAGATGTATTGTCCTGAAGCCCCTTATTGCAGGGGTTTATAAAATATGGCGGAGAGAGAGGGATTCGAACCCTCGATAGGGTATTAGCCTATACACCCTTAGCAGGGGCGCGCCTTCAGCCACTCGGCCACCTCTCCAAAATATGCAACTCTCAATAACTGATCAATCCAAAAAGAGCATCTAAATTCGAAGCGGCATAATAACAATACCTCCTCAAAAATCAAAGCTGATCCAGCAACTTTGGTTTTATTTTTTTGTATACTTAACGGCCAACCCAAAAATGTTATTTTAAAGGCCTAGTATCGTCATCTAACTCAAACACGCTGTGCAATGATCTCACCGCCAAATCTAAAAAATCCTCAGCAATCACAACCGTGATTTTAATTTCTGATGTGCTGATCATCTGAATATTAATATTTTCTCTACCTAGTGTATCAAACATAGTCGCAGCGACGCCTGCATGAGAACGCATTCCCACGCCAACCAAGGCCAGCTTGGCAATATTGCCATCAACTTCCACTGAAGTTTCACCTAATTCCATTGCAACCTTATTCAATACAGCTTCTGCCTTCTTCATTTCATCTTTGTGGACGGTAAATGTTAAAGATGCTGTCTTATCTTGGGCCACGTTCTGTACAATCACATCGACCTCGATATTGGCTCGACCCACTGCACCTAAAATTCGAGCGGCGCTTCCAGGAATATCAGGAATCCCCCGCACAGTAAGCTTAGCTTCGTCACGATTAAAAGCGATACCAGAAACAATAGGCTTTTCCATATTGTCATCATCCTCAAGTGTAATTAAAGTGCCTGGGCCCTCTTGGAAGCTAGATAGAACCCTGAGAGGAATTTTGTATTTCCCAGCGAATTCTACGGCTCTTATCTGCAATACCTTAGAGCCTTGACTGGCCATTTCGAGCATTTCTTCAAAAGTAATGTGATCCAGACGTCGCGCATTTTTGACCACCCGGGGATCTGTTGTGTAAACACCATCTACATCCGTATAAATTTGACACTCATCTGCCTTCAGTGCAGCAGCTAGAGCCACAGCGGTAGTATCAGAGCCGCCCCGCCCCAATGTTGTAATATTTCCATGCTCATCAACGCCTTGAAAGCCAGCAACTACAATTACCTTTTCTTCTTTAAGGTCTTTCTCAATACGATAGGAGTCAATGGCTTCAATCCGAGCTTTAGAGTGCGCGCTATCTGTAAGAATACGCACCTGTGATCCAATATAAGATTTGGCTGCACAACCGCGCTTATGCA
Source organism: Porticoccus sp. (assembly GCA_047635255.1). Taxonomy (GTDB): domain Bacteria; phylum Pseudomonadota; class Gammaproteobacteria; order Pseudomonadales; family Porticoccaceae; genus Porticoccus. The sequence continues at coordinate 1,525 of JBLIIR010000076.1, forward strand.
GCGCCATGCACAGTAAAGCAATTGTGACCTGCTCTCCAGTAGATACCAGTACATCCATTTCTCGAGAACTGGGATTTTTTTGGATACCATTTGCTAACGCAATTAGCCTATTAGTTTCGTCGCTCATAGCAGAGACTACTACGACTATATCGTCGCCACGCTTCCGAGCGTCGCAAATTTTTTCGGCTACAGCCTCAATCTTTTCAACAGTCCCAATTGAAGTGCCGCCAAATTTCTGAACCAGTAAACTCATGTATGACCTAAATTCTAAGATATTATTTTTGCAGACCGCATGCCGAACTAAAGCTCTAGCAGCAAACCAAAAGCAACTTGCAAAAAGGTGCGCAATTAAACAACAAAATACCATGAAAGTTAAGGTATATCGTCCACACAAAGCTAGCTATTGATCAACCCAAGATTTCAATTGTTTAGTTTTTCTTCGACCCAGCCAAAAACGGAGTTAATTGCTTCTGGTAGTGCCTTAATATTTGTGCCTCCCCCTTGAGCCATATCATGACGACCTCCACCTTTACCATTTAGCTGGGAGGCGACAAACCCCATTAAATCACCGGCATGAATCTGCCTGGAGACATCTTGAGTAATACCAGAAACTAGGGAAATTTTATCTTTATCGATTGTTGCCAGCATCACCACACTTTTACCCAGTTTGTGTTTTAACTGATCTACTGTATCACGGAGTGTTTTGGGGTCTACCCCGTCAATGATCGCTGACAACACCTGAATACCTTTTATTTCCTTAGCGGCAGAAAGCAGCTCAACGCCGGCCAGGTTAGCCATTTTTCCTTTCAGTCGAGCATTTTGTTTTTCTAATTCTTTAGATTCAAGTAATAAAGCCGTCACTTTTTGCGCAACATTATCAGGACTGGCTTTGAGGGTATGACATACAGCCTCCAAATCGTACTCTAACTTATTAACGTAAGTTAACGCATATTCACCGGTCACTGCTTCAATGCGACGAACGCCTGCAGCAATACCTACCTCAGAAACAATCTTGAACAGGCCGATATCGCCGGTACTTAGGGCATGAGTTCCGCCACACAATTCTACGGAAAAGCTATCTCCCATAGTCAGCACTCTCACCTCATTGCCATATTTTTCACCAAACAAAGACATAGCACCTTTATTCTGAGCTGTCTTCATATCGCAGATATCAGTTTTCACTACTGTGTTCCGACGAATTTCTGCATTGATAATCTCTTCTATGGATTTCCGTTGTTCGGGTGAAATGCCTTCAGTATGGCTAAAATCAAAACGAAGACGACTGCTGTCAACTAACGATCCTTTTTGCACAACATGTTCACCCAAGGTTTGCCTTAAAGCTGCATGCAACAAATGAGTAGCGGAATGATTAAGCCCCGCAGCCAAACGATGACTAGCATCAACCAATGAATAAAGTTTTTGTCCCACATCAATAGACCCTGAAACCACTATACCAATATGCAAAAAATGCGAGTCCTGTTTTTGACAATCGTTGACCTTAAACTCGCTAGAATCAGCTCGCAAATACCCATGATCTCCAATCTGTCCGCCAGACTCAGCATAGAAAGAAGTACTATTGAGCACAATAGTAGCTTCATCACCCTCGGAAACGCTATCAACCAACTCTCCCCTCAGAATCAATGCTATAACTTTGCCTTCGCCTAAAGTGGACTCATAACCAGTGAAATCAGTTTCTCCATCAAGTTTTAGCTGCTGTATGTAGTCAGTATTAAATTTTCCAGCAGCTCGAGCCAGCTTGCGTTGAGCTGCCATAGATTTCTCATAGCCCAGCATATCCAATGA
>JBLIIR010000077.1:0-3254 GCA_047635255.1 Porticoccus sp.
AATTGTAAAGATTGAAGATGATTTGTGTCTGTATTTGATAGCGTAAGAGTATAATATTCTATTATTTGGTTAAAAGCGCGAACATAAGAGCAGTGAAATTTTTCATTGGGTGGCAGCCGTTCCAGAGACCTCGACTAACCGTACAACCTCTAGTCTTCATGCTCACCGGGCTAACGGATGACTTTATCAATACCTCATGGCGTGTATTTTGACAGTCTTGATCTTCATCAATCCATCCGCCAAACATAGAGCGATGATATTTTTGCGAATCCTGTTCTTTAGGCATTGTAGTGCGGAATGATTGGGAGGGGTCAACAGAGATTTTAGGCAACATTCCTCCGCTTTTAATGCAGCCCTCAAGAGAGGTGAATGATTGCAAGTGTTTGATATTTTAGTAGTACGCACTCGCTGTGTCATGACATATAGCACGCCTACTTTATTTTGACTATGTGATCAGACAGGCATTAGCATAGGGCAAGGTGAAGGCAATCAACACTATTAAGAATTTAGTCAAATTTTGTATAACCGCGTAATCTGAATAGATTTATTATTACATGGGAGCGGTATTTCGGTGTAATTTTAGCTTGCGACTATACGCTATAGTAGTTCTTGAGCGGATCTCTGTCTGACAAGGATTGAATGATATTCTCTGCAAGCCTTCTTCCGCTTAACCATGCGCCCTCAACCTTGCCTTGATTTAACCAGTCGGCACACATACCTAGATTATTTTCTTTGTCCCAAGCAAAAGTCATGTCTAGTGGAGGTGTTGCTTCTGCATAGCGCCAAAGATGAGCTTGATATTGATTAGGAGGGGAGCCCCCAAGATCCAAAAACTCTTTGATTAACAGTTGTGCAACCTCCTCTGCGGAGGCATCAATGTGTGATTCGCTCCATTCTGATGTTGCGTGAAGAACCCAGGCTTCATGGGCGCCTCTTTCTGGCTTGCTGCTGTTTCTGGCAATCCACCTTAGTGGACCCTTGTTGACGAAGGCAGCATCAAACTTTAAGTCTATTTTTTCATTGAAATTGAGCATGACAGCCCAGGATCCAGACATCTTTACATCTTGAGCAATCGTAGTGAGTACAGGTGAGACTTCCTTAAATAGCTCGACTGCTTGAGGCGCAGGAATAGCCGCGATTACAATATTGAAGCTACCTTTTATAGCGCCATTTTCCTTACTTTTTAGTGACCATCTGGGATAGCCTTGAGGTCTAATAAATACAGACTCTATGGTTGTATTTAAATTAACAGAAAGCCCCCTAGCGATAAGTGCAGCTGGTGTTGTCATTTTTGGAACGCCAACAAAACGCTCCACATTGGCGGTTTTTGGAGGCCGCAACTGCGTGATATTTGCGCTAACCCAGTTGGCAAAACGTTTTGTGTGACTTGTAGTAGCTTTCACGGGTCCCGGATCGCCCAAAACTGATATTCTTGGAGACCATAACTGCGCAACACCTACACCAATCCAGCCGGCTGTCTCTTTTTTGAAATCAGGGTCCGTTGTAGTGAAATATTGGGCTCCATGGTCAAATTCTGAGAAATCATTTCGCCTAGTGGCCATTCGTCCAGATAGATTGCGCCCTTTGTCAAATACTTCAACGATATAACCTGCTTGAGCGAGAGTCTTGGCGCAAGAGAGTCCTGCAATCCCGGCACCAATAATGCCAACAGTTTTAGTCTTTAATTTCGGGGATGTGCTGTCCATGACTCTAACCACTAAGAATATCTCCACTGTTTAGTTTGCTTTGGAATTTTAGTATAATGAGGATTAGAGGCAAGAAATTTTTGAAGATTTCTATTCTTTTTTCATCATAGTTTTTTTGATATAGGTTGAGGTCTAATCTAGCAATCTCGACACAATATAAAAATTAGCACGAAGAAATAGAAGCGATCAAGCAGGGAGTCTTTCCATTCCAGACCTGCACATCATTGTCTTGAACACGACAATCGTAAAATAAAGAGTGCATTATGACAAATTTTTTTGACAAAGATAGTACCCAAGATGTGCTGTATTTTGATGGTTCTTGCCCCATGTGTACTAAAGAAATAAAAGCATTGAAGCACTTGAATGACGGTGGCCTATCCTTTGTAGATGTTCATGGATGTGATGTTGACCCACATATGCCCACAAAGCTGGAGATGCTAAAAGTACTGCACCTGATGACCGCTGAGGGGGACTGGCTTAAGGGAATTCCGGCAACTGTTAGGGCCTGGTCTCACACCCATTGGGGCTGGTTATTTAAGCCGCTGCTATGGCCTCTCTTCAGTTGTGTAACAAATTATATTTATAAGTTATGGGCAGAACGACGATACCAGCGTCTTTATGGCTGTGATACCTGTGCTGGTGATGATAATTGAAAGTCCTTGTCGTGGGAGGGAATGGGGGTATAGGCGCAGGATTAGTGAATACCATACTGGAGGCGAATGATGATGCTATCGTACATGCGACTTATCGACAAACGCTGCCCTCATTCACCCATGATCGACTGAATTGGCATCAGCTGGATGTGACTCACGAAGAGAGTTTCAAAAAACTTGCATCCGAAATAAAGGAAGTGGGTTGGATTATTAACTGTGTGGGAATGCTTCATACAAAAGAAAAAGGGCCAGAAAAAGCTGTTCGTTCTATCGAGTCAGATTTTTTTATGGACAGTTTTCGCATTAATACTCTTCCGTCTTTATTGTTAGCCAAGTACTTTTATAGATCTATGATTACTTCATCGCCAACCGTCTTTGCCGTAGTTTCAGCAAAGGTTGGAAGCATCCAGGATAACAGGCTAGGTGGTTGGTACAGCTATAGGGCATCAAAAGCGGCACTGAATATGGCATTAAAAACCTTATCATTGGAGTGGCGCCTGAAGTTGCCGAACTGTTGTGTGGCAGCCTTGCATCCAGGGACAACGGATACGCAGTTGTCTATGCCATTTCAAACAAATGTTCCCGAGCATAAGCTTTTCACTGCAAGCCATACGGCTGGACTGTTGGTAGAAGTGATTAATGGTTTGAATCCGCAAAAGAGTGGCCGGTTTTGGAATTGGGATGGCGAAGAGCTGCCGTGGTAAGGATTGATCTTTTTGGCGCTTCAATAAAAAACCCCTTAGATTTTAAGGGGTTTTTCTGAGGAGCATCGCAACTAAGAGTGATAGCTTTAATCAGTGATTACGAGGTCTACCTCAAAAGGGTCTGCACCCATTTTGACGATGTATTGTTGCAAGCTGCCACCATCATAGCTTGAGTCAACAGAGACTGAATC
>JBLIIR010000078.1:0-3227 GCA_047635255.1 Porticoccus sp.
AAATATAAAAAAATGTATTCGAAGATGCGGGCTCGAGGTCGATGATATTATTTTGGAGCAGCTTGCATCGAGTTATGCAGTTTTAACGGAAGATGAAAAGCAACTAGGGGTTTGCCTGGTTGATATAGGAGGGGGAACAACTGATATCGCAATATTTTCAGATGGAGCTATTCGGCATACAGGGGTGATACCTATTGCAGGAGATCAGGTTACAAATGATATTGCTCATGCATTGCGAACTCCAACAGCACATGCAGAAGAGCTAAAGGTTAAATATGCTTGTGCTTTAGCAAAATTAACGGCTCCTGAAGAAACTATAAAAGTTCCTAGCGTGGGAGATAGACCCCCACGTGATTTATCTCGACAAGCTCTAGCAGAGGTGGTTGAGCCAAGATATGAAGAGTTGTTTTCTTTAGTTCAAGCAGAGCTTAGGCGCAGTGGTTTTGAAGATTTGGTAGCGGCTGGAATGGTGCTCACTGGAGGCACATCTAAAATGGAAGGTGTTGTCGAGCTGGCGGAAGAGATTTTTCATATGCCAGTCAGAGTGGGCTCTCCTCAAAATATAAGAGGCCTATCCGATATCGTCAATAACCCCATCTACTCAACAGGTGTTGGCTTGTTATTGTATGGAGTCAGGCAGTTATCAGAGGGGTCGATGCCAGGTAGAGCTAACAAAGATGGAAGCAGGAGTCTGTTGGGGATAGTGAAGGGTTGGTTTCAGGAAACCTTATAAGTTCGTATTAAAATTTAAAGGCCATAAGTGAGGAGTAATCATTATGTTTCAGATAGTAGATACTACACCAGATAGCGCAGAAATTAGAGTAGTGGGTGTTGGAGGAGGGGGAGGTAATGCCCTAAGGCACATGATCGACAGCGGTGTTTCTGGCGTTGAATTTATATGTGCAAACACTGATGCGCAAGCACTCAAAGATATTGATGCTACAATCTTGCAGTTAGGGGGCGGTCTAACAAAAGGGCTTGGAGCCGGTGCGAACCCTGATATAGGGCGTCAAGCTGCAATGGAAGATCGTGAGAGAATCACTGATGTGCTACGTGGTGCTGATATAGTTTTTATCACCGCAGGCATGGGCGGCGGTACAGGAACTGGAGCTGCACCTATTGTTGCAGATATAGCGAAAGAACTAGGAATTTTAACGGTCGCAGTTGTTACGCGCCCTTTCGTTTGGGAAGGCAAAATGAGGATGTCAGTTGCAGAGGAGGGTTTGAAAGAGTTAAAAGAGAAGGTGGATTCGCTTATAACGGTGCCAAATGAAAAGCTGCTTCAGGTATTGGGTCGTTCCACAACTGTTCTGGAAGCATTTAGCGCAGCAAATGACGTGTTGTTAGGTGCCGTGCAGGGTATTGCTGATTTGATAATACGACCGGGCATGATCAATGTTGATTTTGCTGATGTAAGAACTGTCATGTCTGAGATGGGTCAAGCAATGATGGGAACTGGAGAAGCGGCAGGTGAAGACAGAGCAAATGAAGCAGCTGAAAAAGCCATCCGCAGCCCCCTATTAGAGGATATTAACTTACAAGGTGCTAGAGGTATATTGGTAAATATAACAGCTGGACCAGACTTATCGCTTGGTGAATTCAATGATGTGCTTGAGACCGTAAACGGCTTTGCAGCCGACAATGCTACGGTGGTAACAGGAACTGTCATTGATCCTTCGTTAAAAGAAACTCTTAGAGTAACAGTTGTTGCTACAGGGCTAACGGTGGCTAATGAGCAAAAACTTCCTACTAAGGTAGTGGACAACACAAAACCAAAAGAGACAACAGGGATATCGAAAATAAGAGACAGGGACTACGCCAAATTTGACCAACCAACCGTGATTCGAAAGGGAAGCAGTGCATCAGAAGAGAGTATGGGTGAGAAAACGGAATCTGATTCTGACGATTACCTGGATATTCCCGCATTTTTACGCTGTCAGGCAGATTAAGGTAGTGTATTATCTTGGCTTATAGTTTAGAAAACTGCCAAGTTTAACCGTGCATATTATTTGGCTGCCTCGGGCAAAAGTTTATTTTGGTATTTCATAAAAAAGAGTAGTTTCTGCAAGCTCACTCTGATTGTTGAATTTTTTCCATAAAAAATAGATGGCCTGTCATAAATAAAAGTATCTTGGATAATAGTAAAAGATGATTAGACAGCGCACATTAAACAATATGATCCGTGCTACTGGAATTGGTCTCCATACAGGAGAAAAAGTATTTCTTACTCTCCGCCCAGCCCCAGAAGATACAGGAATTATTTTCCGACGCTCTGACTTGAATCCTGTAGTTGAGATACATGCAAAAGCAGAAAATGTTGGAGACACCATGCTTTCTACAACCCTTATGAAGGGAGAGGTTCGTGTTTCTACAGTTGAGCATTTATTGTCAGCAATGGCTGGTTTGGGCATCGATAATGCTATTATTGATGTGACAGCTTCGGAGGTGCCCATCATGGATGGAAGCGCCAGCCCTTTTGTTTTTTTACTTCAGTCAGCAGGAATTAAAGAACAGAATAAACCTAAGCGATTTATACGTATTAAAAAACCAATCACTGTCAAAGATGGTGACAAAACCGCTTCATTTTCACCATTTAACGGATTTAAGGTTAGTTTCTCCATCGACTTCGATCACCCAGCCTTTAATAATACAACCCTACAAGCATCAATTGATTTTTCTACCACTTCTTTTGTAAAGGAAGTTAGCCGAGCGCGTACTTTTGGCTTTATGCACGAGATAGAGTACTTAAGATCCCAGGGTCTAGCAAGGGGAGGCAGTATGGATAATGCCATTGTAGTGGATGAATTTCAGGTATTAAATGAAGATGGCCTGCGGTATGAGGATGAATTTGTTAAGCACAAAATTTTGGATGCCATTGGTGATTTGTATTTATTAGGCAATAGCTTAATCGGTGAATATGTTGGCTATAAGTCTGGACATGGGCTAAATAACGCCTTGCTGAGAAAGTTAATTGCTGAAAAAGATGCATGGGAGATAGTGACTTTTGAAAACGATGAAGATGAGGCGCCAATTTCATATATGAAGCCGCTATTAACAGCATAGAATTTTTTCAACACAATCATTAAGGTATAATAAATTAGTAGTTCCGATGAATAATATTTTTTTAAATAAAAAATCTGTAACTCTAGATCAGTTAATTTCAAATACTCGGACGATAGTCCATTTATCTGCTCGGTAATTTAACCTTTAATGTGTATTGTATCTTT
>JBLIIR010000079.1:0-3129 GCA_047635255.1 Porticoccus sp.
GAGATATAGTCAGAGGGAGAGGTATGGTGATAATAAGCGCGATCGCAAGCAATGCTAAGCAGCCAACAAATTTTCCAATTACAAAATACCAGAGAGGTAATGGTTGAGTTAAAATATGCTCGAGAGTGCCAGTTCTTCGCTCCTCACTCCAAAGTCTCATCGTCAAGGCGCTTGTAAGAAACAAGAGGAGAATGGGCATCCATTCAAATAATGGCCGGATATCAGCTATATTTCTTGAAAAAAATGATTCTCCCCAAAAAAATATAAACAAAGACACTGCTGCAAATGTTGCTAAAAATAAGTAAGCAATAGGAGATGCAAAAAATAAAGTTATTTCTTTTGATGCAATACGCCAAATTAACTTCATATTTTTTGATGAATTGTTCATTTTAAGTCTCCATTCTATTTGTGCTTGAGGAAAGGTCGTTAGCCTCCCTGAATAAAGCCTCTAGATCTTTGACCTCTTTGTTGATGGAGTAAAGGTTAGCTCCAGAAGAAACAATTAATTTGGCGATTTGCCCAATAATCGCATCATCTTCGATTATATCTTTAAGCTCTATACGGTAAGAAAAAACGGAATTATTTTCTAGTAGCTCATCAACAGCGCTAATATTATCGATAGGTAAAAGTGCTGTAATTACCTCATCCTTGGTTAGCGAAGATGAGAGCAATAAGTGATTACTTTTTCTTAGTTCTTTTAGCTCTGCATCAATAGCTACTTTTCCATTTCGGATAATAAGCGCTCTACTACACAAAGCATCAACTTCTTGCATAATGTGTGTCGAAAGAATCACAGTTGCATCTTTTGAGAGATCACGAATCAGTGTCCTCACAAGATTCGTTTGTTTAGGGTCAAGGCCATTTGTCGGCTCATCTAAAATTAATAGTTTGGGCTTGCCTAGAATAGCCTGAGCGATACCCACGCGTTGCTTGTAGCCGCGAGATAGGGTGGATATGGGAGAAAGAATCTTTGATTCTATATCTGTTGCCTGAATTACTCGTTTTATTTCTGATATCTTTTGATTTCCAGCTATTCCTTTAATCTCACTAACATAGTCAAGATAATCAGCCACAATCATTTCTGGGTAGATAGGTAAATTTTCAGACAGATATCCAATTTCCTTCTGTGCTTTTTTAGGATTATCTTTGAGGCTGATGTTGTTGATTTCAATAGTGCCATGATTTGATTCGATGAACCCACTAAGCATTTTCATGATTGTAGTTTTGCCCGCACCGTTGTGTCCAAGCAATCCGACTATTTCACCTTTAGCTATTTTGAAGCTGACATCATCGACTGCTTTAAGATCACCATATAGTCTTGTCAGTTTGTTAACTTCCAACATCATGTACTCCGTAATTCAAATTTCTATATTTTCTGAAAAAGATGATATCTGCCTTATAAACTTTTTGTTTTTATTGTAGCTACGCGAAGGCAAATTTAAGAAGCTTTGCATACTACACTAAAAAGATACTTTTTATATATAATGGCGAGCTAGAAAAGCCCTTTGGGTTCTCTTAATTAGCCCACTAAAGATATGATTAATTTTTTATAATTCAACCTTTTCCACCTAAAAAATTAAATATTTCTTAGGTTAAGTCGCGACACGCATGTATCTAATATGGTGTCATGTAGGATTAGTGTTATTTATTCAGAGGGTATGACGGTATGACCGCCTATAGCGCACCATTAGATGATATAAAATTTTTACTTAACAATGTGCTGGAGATGCCCAGCATAGCAAAACTTCCTGGATTCGAAGATGCCACTCCCGATATGGTGGATGCTATCCTCAATGAAGCTGCGCGTTTTTATGGCGAAATTCTGGCGCCAACTAACAAGCTTGCTGACTCTCAAGGGTCAAGGTTAGATGGGGGCAGGGTGGTTACCGCCCCTGCTTTGGATGGCATCTATAAGCAAATTGTTGATGCGGGCTGGCCAGGATTAACAGGCAGTAGAGATTTTGGCGGACAAGGCTTACCTATGCTGTTGTCTGCGGCTATAGACGAGATGTCTCAATCAGCAAATATGGCGTTTAGTCTCTGCCCGATGCTAACTAAGGGTGTGGTCACTGCTTTAAATCTTTATGGTAGTAGTGACCAAAAAAAGATGTATTTAAGCAATCTTATTTCTGGTGTCTGGTCCGGCACTATGAACTTAACTGAACCTCAGGCTGGATCAGATTTATCGGCTGTAAAAACGAAAGCCACGCTCAATAGAGATCACTATCTTCTTAGTGGTCAAAAAATCTATATTACTTGGGGGGATCATGATTTTACCGATAATATTATTCATTTGGTGCTTGCGCGTACTCCAGGTGCACCCGAAGGCGTAAAGGGAATTTCTTTATTTATAGTGCCTAAATTTTTAATTAATGATGATGGAGAGGCTGGAGAAAGAAATGACGTCCGTTGTGTTGGCGTTGAGCATAAGCTTGGTATACATGCTAGTCCAACCTGTACTTTATCTTTTGGAGAAAAAGACGGTGCTGTAGGATACCTTATTGGCGATGAAAATCAGGGCCTAGTTTATATGTTTGCAATGATGAATGAAGCTCGTCTTGCTGTTGGCTTGCAGGGTATTTCGGTTAGCGAGAGAGCCTACCAGCAGGCAGTATATTTTGCCAAAGAAAGAGTTCAAGGAAGCACCCCCGATAACAGAAACACAACTATCATCCATCACCCAGATGTCCGTCGTATGCTAATGACAATGAGGGCTCTAATTGAAAGCGGCAGAGCCCTTACTTACTCTGCGCTTATGCATGAAGACTATATGCAAAAATCAGACAACAAAGAACGGAAAGCGTACCATCAACGACGTATCGATTTACTTACACCTCTTGTTAAAGGCTGGTGTACAGAGAATAGCGTTGAGATTACATCTTTAGGATTGCAGGTCCATGGCGGAATGGGGTTTATTGAAGAGACTGGTGCAGCGCAGCATATGAGGGATGCTCGAATACTACCTATTTACGAAGGCACCAATGGAATACAGGCACTAGATCTTGTAGGTCGCAAACTTTCTAGAGATAAAGGTAAGGCTGCAATAGAGCTTCTAGAGGAGCTTTCTCTAATTGTTCGGGATTCTAGGGTCGCTAAGCTTGAAGCTCTTGCAGGTAGCCTAGAGGTCTC
>JBLIIR010000080.1:0-3031 GCA_047635255.1 Porticoccus sp.
AAGCCTAAAGATTTTTGTAGCCACTGCATGGTAGTGCCTGCATTCAGCATTGTTTCCAGTGTTGAAAATGACTTACTCGCAATAATTACAAGGGTAGTTTCTGGATCAAGCATGCTAGTGGTTGCTAATATTTCAGACCCATCGGCATTTGAAATAAAGTGTATGTTGATTGATTCATGCGCATGAGCCCGGAGAGCCTGGCAGGCCATTCTGGGTCCCAAATCAGAACCTCCAACGCCAATGTGTATAACATCTGTTATGACCCTTCCTGTGGAGCCCAACCAAGTACCATTTCTGACTTTTGAGCTTATATCTTTGACCTTACTAAGACTGTAGGCTATTTGCTCATAAATGGGCTTTCCTTCGCTTCTATAGTTATCTTTCTTATGTCCCCTTAGGGCCATATGAACCGCAGATTTTTTTTCTGAGGTATTAATTTTTTCGCCAGCAAAAAAAGCAGTCGTATGATCTTTGAGTAAAGCCTGGTCTGCCAACGATAAAAGTGAGAGCAGCACCTCTTTGGTGATTAGATTTTTTGAATAATCTAGAAAAAAGTTCTTCTGTTTAATCGAAAATTTGCTATTTCTCAGCTTATCTTCAGCAAATAAGGCCTCTATACGCTTTTTTTTCAATGATGATGCATGCTTTGTTAGCTCTTGCCATGCGGGAAGAGTGGTAGGATTTACGTCAAAGTGATTATGTGCCAAGATTAAAACTCCAAGCTGTCCGACATCATCAGAATAATTTTAGATCTAGAGTTTAAAGCAAAGATTGCAGGTTATCATTAACTTGAGGGTAATTGATGATTAGCACCTTAAAGCTTTTATTGGCCCATTAGGCTCAATGATTAAGTAGACTAATTATGTGGGTTGTAACCTTTCAGCTTGACTAAAAAGCCCTACTTTCTTATATTACGCGCCCTTGATGCACTCGTAGCTCAGCTGGATAGAGTACTCGGCTACGAACCGAGCGGTCGAAGGTTCGAATCCTTCCGAGTGCGCCATTCAAATTAAAAGCTTGCCAGTAATGGTAAGCTTTTTTATTTTGATATGAAGGACCTAGTTTTAAACTAAGTGGTTTATTTGAGTTTAATATGATCCATAATGTACTTAGTATAAGATACCATTTAGTTAATAGTTGATCGATTGTTTGCCTTAACGCACCCGTAGCTCAGCTGGATAGAGTACTCGGCTTCGAACCGAGCGGTCGAAGGTTCGAATCCTTCCGGGTGCGCCATCTTGTGAAGTAATCCCTGCCTTATTTATGCGAACCATAGAATATTACCTCTAAAATTTTTCGGTGGGTTTTTTTGAGTGTAATATGATCCCCAATATGTCTAGTATAAGATAGCCGAGAACTTTTTTGATTCTTTTGAGTGAAATCAATAAATAGCTAGTCGCACACAGCATGGGGCAAATTAATGGAACGCTATTTCAAAGCAATAGATGAGTTCTCATTACGATTCACTGATGGCGTCATCAGGTACCGTTGGATTGTCTTATTGCTTGCCATTCTCGTTACTGTTGCCTTTAGTAGGGGAATGGCTGGGCTGGAATTTGCCTCCAATTACCGCACTTTCTTTTCTGATGAAAATCCTGAGCTTTCTGCCTTTGAGGACTTGCAGGCCACATATACAAAAAATGACAATATCTTGTTTGTTGTTGAATCTATTTCAGATGTAGAAAAACAGACTGCATTTACAAACGATACTTTGGATGCGGTGGAAAAGCTGACAGCAGAAGCCTGGAAAATACCCTATGCGATTCGTGTAGACTCCGTTACTAATTTTCAATATACCAAAGCAATTGGCGATGAGCTAATAGTTGCAGATCTTGTCATTGATGCCAAAAATTTGTCTCCATCTGAACTGCTTCTTCGTAAAGAAATATCATTAAATGAGCCATTGTTAGTAAATAATCTAGTCACACCTTCAGGCGGTGTGACGGCTGTTAATGTTGTATTGCAGTATCCAGAAGCTAGCGTGCTAGAGGTACCTGAAGCGGTATTTGCGGCAAGAGAGCTGCGCGAACGTATAGAGGCAGAATTTAGCGGAGTCAATATTTCTCTTACAGGCGTCTCAATGCTTAATAATGCTTTTTCAGAAGTAGGTTTACAGGATGCCGGAACCCTCACTCCTTTAATGTTTTTGGTAATACTGACGATGTCATGGCTGATACTCAGGTTTTTTGCTGGAACCATTGTAATTTTCTTAGTAGTTGCCTTTTCTACTGTTGTAGGTATGGGTGCAGCAGGTTTTTTTGGCGTCAAACTCACACCGATATCCATGAGCGCCTCTACAGTGATACTTACCTTAGCAGTTGCAGACTCTATTCATATATTGATATCTCTTCGTGCTCTTATGCGAGAGGGGCTGACAAAATCTGAGGCAATATCAGAAGCTGTGCGTCTGAACTTTATGCCAGTTGCTATCACCTCAATCACCACCATTGTTGGCTTTCTTGCACTCAATTTTTCTGACTCGCCTCCTTTTTGGCATCTAGGCAACATCACGGCTGTAGGTATTTTGGCAGCCTGGCTGTTTTCCATTACGCTGCTTCCGGCAATGATCAGCTTGTTGCCGGTGAACATAAAAATGACTAAAGAGACAGAATGGACACAAAGAGTGATGGGCTCGTTAGCTGATTTTGTGATATCAAATTTCCGAAAAATATTGGTTGTCTCAAGCCTGGTGGTACTTGTTTTTTCTGGGTTCATACCGACGATTTCATTCAACGATCAATGGGTGGAATATTTTGATACAAGTATCGAGTTTCGTAGGGAGTCAGACCAGGCGCTTAAGAACTTTGGTTTGTATCCTATTGAGTTCTCTGTTCCTGCACTAAATACTGGGGGCGTTAGTGAGCCCGAGTACCTAAATTATCTTGAAGAGTTCACTGATTTTCTGAGCATGCAGCCTGAAGTTCTTCACGTCTACTCTATCACTGATGTCATGAAGCGTTTAAACAAAAATATGCATGGTGATGATGAGAGTTTTTATCGCATACCCGATAGTCGTGAACTGTCTGCCCAG
>JBLIIR010000081.1:0-3007 GCA_047635255.1 Porticoccus sp.
GTCTCCACCAGATAAAAAAGACTCGTATTCAACCGCTCCACTTAGGGAGTCACTTATTGGAAATTCACTGTCACTGTAGTCAATTAAAATCGGATTTACCTTAGATAGTTCTAATGCAGATCGAATAGCGCTAATAAACTCACGATCCACAATCAGCACTTTAGTATTAGCATGATCAATTTGGTAGGCAATTGTTGCGGCATCAAGTCGCGTATTTATACTATGTAAAACAGCCCCACACATTGGAACGCCATAATGCGACTCGAGCATTGCAGGAGTATTTGCAAGAATTACTGATACAGTATCACCGCGATTAACCCCTTTTTTTGAAAGCGCAGATGCAAGCTGGCAAGAGCGCTGATAGAACTCACTATAGCTTCGCTTTATGGACCCATGAATTATTGCTGTGTAGTCTGGAAATACTGACGCCGCTCTTTCAAGAAAAGTAATTGGCGTTAGAGGCTGATAGTTAGCTGGATTTCGATCTAAATCAGTGTTGTAAGGATTGCCCATAATCGTTATGACTATTCATCTTGCCATTTAGGCTGACGTTTTTCTAGAAATGCATTAATGCCCTCTTTTGCATCAAGTGTCAGCATATTATCGACCATTACTTTTGATGCATAATCGTAAGCATCAGAAATAGACATATCTTTCTGATTGTAGAAAGCTTGCTTGCCAGTTTTTAAAGTCATACTTGATTTTGAGGCAATCACTTCAGCAAGCTCCATAGCGCTTATAGTTAAATTTTTATCGTTTACAACGCGATTGATAAGGCCAATGCGCTCTGCTTTATTTGCATCCACCATTTCTCCAGTTAATAGCATTTCCATCGCTGCCTTGTTGGATATGTTTCGAGATAGCGCGACCATAGGAGTTGAGCAAAAAAGACCAATATTGACGCCTGGCGTAATATATCGTGAGGATTCTCCGCCAACAGCTAGGTCACAACACGCGACAAGCTGGCAGCCAGCTGCAGCTGCCACTCCAGCAACCTCAGCAATGATTGGCTTAGGATGATTGACAATTAGCTGCATGAGGGCAGAGCAGGATGAAAAAACTTTTGTGAAGTATTCGAGTCCATCATCATCAGCACTTCTTCCAGCAGACATTTGTTTTAAGTCATGACCAGAGCAAAATGCAGGGCCGTTAGCAGCAATTATTATTACTCTGGTCTTTCCATCTTTTGAGGCGTGATTAAGAGACAGAGTCATTGCAGCCATCATCTCTTCAGACAAAGCATTTCTTCGTTTGGCATCGTTTAGTGTTAAGCGAAAGACGCCATTATCAGTAAATTCTTCAAGCAGTATTGATTCGATAGGACTTTCCTTGTTGCTCATAAAATAAGCCTTATATTAGCATATACGCTTTAAATTTTTTTAAATGTTTATGTTAACTTCTACGCCAGAGTCTAGAGTATTTGCAATGAAGCAATATCTGTGAGCTCTGTCGTGCATCTTTTCTAATTCTTCATGACTAACTTCAAAACCATGGTCAAAGGATACTTTTGGATGCAGGTCTATTTTATTTACAATCATTTGCTTCTTATCATTCTTGCCTAGGTGTGCAATTGCATGATCTTCATAGGATAATACAGGCCACTTTGTTTTTGCTGAAAGAGCTAAAAAAGTCATCATATGACAGCTGCTTAATGAGGCAGCTAGAGCTTGTTCAGGGTTGGTGTTTTCAGCTGAGCCACCCCAGTCAGGAGCAGTGTCAGCCTTAACCATGTAATGATCATTGTATGAAACTTCATGTTCGCTAGAAAATTTTCCAGGAGAGAGTTCTTCTTCTTTTCTCTTCCAGTTAAGTTTGATAGATAGTTCAGACATAAACTTTCTCCTAAATAATTTTGATCGGTTTAAGACGCTGAAGTAATTTTTTTCTTAGGGTCATAGAATGGTTTTTGCACAACCTTAATAGGATGATTTCCCTCTGACGTTCGAGTTTCTGCAACCATATCTATAGCCGAATAGTCAACATCTATAATAGCAAGTGCAATATTTTTGTCAAGCCTAGGCGAGTAAACTGCTGACGTTATGTAGCCAACCTCACTTGAATCTATAAAAATTGGCCAGTAGCTGGTATTGGGATGCTGAAGAGGTGGGCATGAGATTTCTACACCAACTTGTCTTCGCTTAACTCCCTCAGATTGAATTTTTTTAAGTGCATCTTTTCCAATAAAGTCTGCATCCATTTCAAGGTCAACGAGTCGATCTAATCCAAGCTCAAATGGATTTACAGTGAAGTCCATATCTGCCTGGTAAGAAAGCATACCTCCCTCAATTCTTCTTATTGTTGAAGTATGTCCGGGAACCAGCCCCATTGGTTTGCCAATTTCCATGATGTGGTCCCAGAGTTCATTTCCTCGAGAGCCATCACGTAGGTATATTTCATAACCTAACTCACTTGACCAGCCTGTTCTGGAAATGATTAATGGGATCCCATTCAGTTCAAACTCTTCTAGCCAGTAATATTTAAGGCTATCTATTCTTTCACCAAAGATTGCTTTTGCAATATCGCCTGACTTAGGACCTTGAAGCTGAAGCGGCGATACATCAGGCTCACCTAAATTAACATCTAGGCCAGAGTTGACGGCGACACCTTTGGCCCACATCAAAATATCGCTATCAGCCAAAGATAGCCAGAAGTGATTTTCACCAAGCCTTAAGAGTACGGGGTCATTTAATACGCCACCATTTTCATCAGTAATAAGCACATACTTGCACTGCCCAACAGCACACTCAGAAAGGTTTCGAGGTGTTAGTAATTGTATAAATTTAGCCGCATCTGGGCCCATTATTTCAACTTGACGCTCAACTGCAACATCACAAAGAATGGCCTCGTTCACAAGATTCCAGAAGTTTTGTACTGGATCACCAAAGTCTCTAGGGATGTACATATGATTGTAGACTGAAAATCCCTGTGCTCCCCAGCGCACTGTCGCATCAAAATATGGAGACTTCCTCACCTGGGTTCCAAAACTAAATTCTTTTTTCATAGACAC